>JBDUCE010000356.1:0-3518 GCA_040003635.1 Betaproteobacteria bacterium | reverse complement strand
CACCTGATTCCTGTCACCTGATTCCTGTCACCTGATTCCTGTCACCTGATTCCTGTCACCTGATTCCTGATTCCTGATTCCTGATTCCTGATTCCTGATTCCTGACCCCTGATTCCTGATTCCTGGAATGAAGCGGTACCGTCTTTCCGGGATTGAGGATGTTCAATGGGTCGAGCGCGCGCTTGATCGTGCGCATCAGCTCGACCGCTTCGCCATGCTCCTCGACGAGCGCATCGAGCTTGTGCATGCCGATGCCGTGCTCACCGGTGCAGGTGCCGCCCATGCCGATCGCACGGTGCGACACGCGCTTGGCGAGTCCCTCGGCTCTCGCGCGTTCGTCGACCGACGCCGGGTCGAAGAGCACCACCAGATGGAAATTGCCATCGCCGACGTGGCCTACGATCGGCGCGACGAGCCCGGTCGCGGCAATATCGGCCTTGGTTTCGAGGATGCAGTCGGCAAGCCGTGAAATCGGGACGCAGGCGTCGGTGGCAAGACCCTGCTTCCCTGGCTGCAGCGCCAGCGCCGCATAGTAGGCTGCATGCCGCGCCTTCCACAGCCGCGTGCGGTCTTCGGGCTGCGTTGCCCACTCGAAGGTGCCGCCACCGAATTCCGCGGTAATCGCCTGCATGTGCGCCGCTTGCTCGGCCACACCGTTCGCGCTGCCGTGGAACTCGAAGAAGAGCGTGGGCTGAGGCGAAAAGCCGTCGAGCTTCGAATAGCGGATACACGCCTCCATCTGGACGTCATCAAGGAGCTCGATGCGCGCCACCGGGATGCCGGTCTGCATGGCAGTGATGACGGTATTGACTGCGCCTTCGAGATCGGCGAACTGGCACACGGCGGCCGAAATCGCTTCGGGCACGCCATACAGACGCAGCTGAATCTCGGTAATGACGCCGAGCGTGCCCTCGGAGCCCACGAACAGGCGCGTCAAGTCATATCCGGCGCTGGACTTGCGCGCCCGTCCGCCGGTGCGAATGATGCGGCCATCGGCGGTCACCACCGTCAATCCGAGCACGTTCTCACGCATGGTGCCGTAACGCACCGCGTTGGTTCCGGAGGCACGGGTCGATGCCATCCCGCCGATGGTTGCATTGGCGCCGGGGTCGATCGGGAAAAAAAGACCGGTGCCCTTGAGTTCGGCGTTGACCTGCTCGCGCGTCACGCCCGCTTGCACGCGGCAGTCGAGGTCTTCGACGTTGACTTCGAGCATGTGATCCATGCGCGACAGATCGATGCATACGCCGCCGTAGAGGGCCGCGACGTGCCCTTCGAGCGACGTGCCGACCCCGAACGGGATCACCGGCACCCGTGCCGCATGGCAAAGGGCGACGATGCCGGCGACCTCTTCGTTGGTATGCGGGTACACCACCACGTCCGGCAGTGCGGCATCGGCGAGGCCCTCGCCGTGGCTGTGCTGGTCGCGCACGGCGTGCGTGGTCACCGCGCGGTCGCCGTATTGGGCGCTCAAGCGGGTGACGAGATCCAGGAGCTCGCGGGCATCAGGTCGTGAAGGCGCGAAGGCGGTGAAAGCGTTCATGGCGTCCTCGTTCTCAAAAGCGCGGCAACTCGGGGTGCGGCAATTGGCCCTGCCGGATATGCATGCGTCCGAACTCGGCGCAACGGTGCAGCGTGGGCACTCCCTTGCCGGGGTTCAGAAGGCCCGTGGCATCGAACGCCGCCTTGATCCCCAGGAAGCGCTCGAGCTCGATCGGCTTGAACTGCACGCACATGCCACGGAGTTTTTCGATGCCTACGCCGTGCTCGCCCGTAATCGTGCCACCCACGTCGATGCAAAGCTCGAGGATATCGGCGCCGAACGACTCCGCCCGGGTGAGCTCGTCCGCGACATTGGCATCGAACATGATGAGCGGATGCAGATTACCGTCGCCGGCATGGAAAACGTTGGCACAACGGAGGCGGTAGTGGCGCGAAAGCTCCTCGATACGCGTCAGCACCTGCGCCAACGCGCGGCGCGGAATCGTGCCGTCCATGCAGTAGTAGTCGGGCGTGATGCGGCCGATGGCGGGAAACGCGGCCTTGCGTCCCGACCAGAAGAGCACGCGCTGCGTTTCGTCCTTCGACACCCGAATCTCGGTGGCACCCGCTGCCGCCACGACGCGCTCGATCTCCCCCATGTCGGCAGCGACTTCCCCGGGCGTGCCGTCGGTCTCGATCAGCAGCACGGCTTGCGCATCGAGCGGATAGTTGGCATGCACGAATTGCTCGACCGCGCGAGTGGCCTGCTGATCCATCATTTCCAGGCCCGCGGGCACGATGCCCGCTCCGATCACTGCCGCCACCGCATCCCCCGCTTTCGCAATATCATCGAACGCGGCCAGCGCTACCCGCGCCAGTTGCGGCTTCGGCAGCAGCCTCACGGTAATTTCGGTGGTGATCGCCAGCAGACCTTCCGAGCCATGAATAAGCGCCAACAGGTCATAGCCGGGGCTATCCAGCGCATCGCCGCCGAACTCGACCACCTCGCCGGTAATCAGGACGCCGCGCACGCGCAGCACGTTGTGTACCGTCAATCCATACTTGAGACAGTGCACCCCGCCGGCGTTTTCCGCCACATTGCCACCGATGGTGCAGGCGATCTGCGACGACGGATCGGGGGCGTAATAAAGCCCGTACGGCGCAACGGCCTCCGAGATGGCGAGATTGCGCACGCCGGGTTGCACGATCGCCGTGCGGGCGAGCGGATCGATGGCGAGGATGCGCTTGAACTTCGCCATCGACAGCAGCACGCCCTTGACGTCCGGCAGCGCACCGCCCGAAAGGCTGGTACCGGCCCCGCGCGCGACCACCGGAATCCCGGCCTCGAAGCATTGCCTCAGGATGGCAACGACCTGGGCCTCGTCCTCGGGCAGCGCTACGGCAGCGGGTTGCGCCCGGTACACCGACAGGCCGTCGCACTCATAGGGGCGCGTGGCCTCAGCCGTCGTCAGCAGGGCGGGCGGTGGCAGGATGGCCGCAAGACGCGCATGGAAGAGTGGATCGAGCATCAGGGCATTATCCTCTTCCTCGCATTCATTTTTTCTGCACGACGACGTCGGTGGCGCTGTCGATCTCATTGAGCGCCCCGTTCAGCATCGAAAGCGCCTTTTCGGGATTGCCCGCGGCGAGCTGATCCTTGACCTCCACGATCAACTGTCGAAGTCTCTGTTCGTAGGCTTCGGCCTGGTCGAGCTCCGCGGAGAGCCGGTCGATTTCGCTGGCCGGCGCTGGTGACGGGTGGTCCGCGCTCATCTGCCTCTCCTTGTCAGGGGCATACCCATTTTCATTCTAG
Organism: Betaproteobacteria bacterium; assembly: GCA_040003635.1. Taxonomy (GTDB): domain Bacteria; phylum Pseudomonadota; class Gammaproteobacteria; order Burkholderiales; family Casimicrobiaceae; genus CAIWHR01. Next base: position 223 of record JBDUCE010000356.1, on the reverse strand, counting down.
CCCCCGCCGGGGACGCCCGCCATCGGGTCGCGCAGCCCATGTGTCCCTCAGCCCATGTGTTTCTCGCTATCTGCTTCCCTCGTTGCCGGAAGACGAACGTGAGTTAGCCGCGACGCGCAGCGCATTCGACGACGACGCATAGGCAGGGGCGCCATCCGCGCTATCGGACGGCGCTACGTCGCCGGCCAGGCCGCCAAGGAAGGACCATGAAGGCCCAGAACGC
>JBDUCE010000355.1:0-3524 GCA_040003635.1 Betaproteobacteria bacterium | reverse complement strand
TCGCTGGCGCGACTTGCGGGTGGTATCCGCCACCACGCCGCGCCGCGCACCCTGCCCCTGTCCCGGCTTTGATGCCCTGCGCTCCTGCCAGAAGCGGTAAATCAGCACCGCGGCCACCGGCAACTCGTCGATGAGACTCTCTCTTTTTTCGTCGGTATCGACCCACTCGGTGAAGTCGTCGTCGCGGTCACCGAATGCCAGCGCCTCGACCGGAAAGATCCAGTCGCGCGCGTCGGTGGCGTCATACAGCGGCTCCCAGTCGTCATCGCGCAACTTGACGCCCGCCATGTAGCCCTCGCACCAGGCCGTGCCCTCCGGCGGGATGCGATCGGACTTGCGGGCGCTTTCGTCGGGCAGGTAGAGCAAAGGCCGGAATCGCGTCGGCGACTCCACCAAGGTACGTTGAATGCCAACAAGATGGCGCAGCACCAGCGCCATGATCCGCTGTGCCTGGTCGCTGCCGGAAAATGCGGGGCTCGCGCTCTTGCCGCCTTCGCTCCAGACCTGTGGCAGCCATTCCGAGGGCTGCACCACGTCGGGCCCGGACACCATGGCCGTCAGAAAGCCGTCGAGCATTTCCAGGTCCATGCAATCCTGGGGCACGGCGTCCGAGGCGAGAAACGCCTCCAGCTCGTCGAGCTCGGCATCGGTAAGCGGTTCGTCGAGGGCGCGCGGTTCGGTCATCTGGTCTTTCCGAGTGGCCTGAAAACCACACATGATCGCCTGCGGCGCCATTCTGCGCAACCGACGACAATGGGCGGTGGTGGTTCAGAAACTAGACCACTACCCGATGGGCAGGCAGTCGTCATTCGCGATCAACCGCATGACGGACACGCTGCCCGCTTTCTGTTCAGCGCACCGCGTGCGCGACGTTCAGTGCCGCCGCGAACAGCAGGACCGCACCGGCCTGGTGCGCGGCGGCAAGGTGCAGCGGCACGACATTGACCAGCGTGGCAATGCCAAGAGCGATCTGCACCGCCAGCAGGAAGAGCACTGCCTGCCCGCCCAGCCGGGCGCGCCGCGACAATCCGGGGGTGCGGCTCAACTTCCACCAGAGCACCGGCGTCAGAAGGGCAAGCGCGCAGGCGAGCAGGCGATGATCGAACTGCACCGTCGCCACGTTCCAGAACGGATTCTTCCACCAGGGTTCGAGCATCAGGATTTCGGGCGGAACGAAATGACCGTTCATCAGCGGAAACGTGTTGTAGGCGAATCCCGCCCGGATTCCCGCCACGAAACCGCCGGTCAGCGCCATTATCAAAACAAGCGCGGCGATCGCCATGGCCCAACGGCGCACCGACGGCGCCGGGTGCTTCAGGGCGGTGCGTTCGCCGAACCAGAGCGAAAGCCCGACCCACGCCATTGCCGCGAAGATGATGAGCGCCAATCCCAGGTGTGCGGTCAGCCGGAATTGCGACACGCGAGGGTCATCGACCAGGCCGCTTTGCACCATGTACCAGCCCATGGCGCCCTGCAGGCCGCCCAGGACGAAGATGGCGGCAAGGCGCGTCGTGCAGCCTTCCGGAATGCGCCCACGCAACGCAAACCACAATAGCGGCAGCAGGAACACGAACCCGATCACTCGTCCCAGCAGGCGGTGAAAGTATTCCCACCAGAAGATGTCCTTGAACGCTTCGAGCGACATTCCGCTGTTGACCTGAACGTATTCGGGCGTGCGCTGATACTTGCCGAATGCCTCCTGCCACTGCGACTCGTTCAGAGGCGGCAGCGTTCCGACGACCGGTTGCCATTCGGTGATCGACAAGCCGGAGTGCGTGAGGCGCGTGACACCGCCCACCACGATCATGGCGAAGAGCAGCGCGCAGCAAATGAAGAGCCACACAGCAACCTGGCGCGGGTGGGAGGGCGGAGTTACCGCCGCACCGGAAAGCATCCATGTTTCGTGCATCCGCCATCTTGCCATAGCGAACCAGCGCGCCCCGGCCCTGGCCGAGGGCGAAACGCAAACCGCGGGGGCTGGATGGGGTGCGACATCCATTGCTTGAGGGCAAGGGGGATGCATGGCGTGGCCCTGACCGGTTTCCACCTCACGTAAAATGCGCGCATGCGAGCGACCCTCAATCCGCCATTCCGGAGGCCATGATGCGCTGTTCATTACCATCCGCCCTGCGGTCATCGCGGGCGTTGTTATTGCTGGCGGTCCTGGCCGCCGGCGGCGCCTCGGCACAGGTCACCGTTACGGATGCCTGGGTTCGCGGCACGGTGGCCGGCCAACAGGCGACCGGGGCGTTCATGACCCTGACCGCCACCGCACCTGCAACGCTGGTGCGCGTCGATACACCGGTCGCCAAGGTTGCCGCGGTGCACGAGATGGGCATGGCAGACGGCGTGATGAAGATGCGGGCGATGCCCAGGCTAACCTTGCAGCCCGGCAAGGCCGTCGACTTGAAGCCCGGCGGCTACCACGTGATGTTGATGGAGATCGCCCAGCCGTTGCGTGCCGGCGAGACGGTGCCGCTGACGCTCGTCTTCGAGGATGCGTCCGGCAAGAAAAGCACGGTCGATGTGAAGGCGACGGTGAGGCCGCTCACCGCGACGGCGGCCGGTCCGCCGGCGCATTCGCACTGACGGCCCCTACGCCGCCGGCGTCTGCTTCGCCGCTGCCATCGCCACGCGGAACGCGAGCAGCACGCTCGCGACGACGATTCCACCCAGCATCAGCTCGTGATCGGCACCCCAGGTGTCGACGGCCGGTGCCCACGTCTTGACCACCGTGAAAAGACCGACGGCCAGGCTGAGGCCGGCCACGGTCAGCGCCATCACCCTAGACGCAATCGCTGCCGTACGGTCGGCGCGGCGCATCAGCCGGCTCATCCATGCGCCGTTGATGCCGTCGACCAACAGCATGCCGGCGACGAAGAGTCCCGCCACCAGGAGCACCTCGGCCATGCCACCGAAACGGCCTGCGGCAAGGGCGAAGAGCGCTGCCTGCGAAATGGTATCGAAGGAGAGCGCGAAGAGCATGCCCACGGCCGCCACGGCCCACCCCCGGCGTACCGTCAGGAACCGCCCGAGCCATCGTCCTTTGAAGCCGACCGGGACCACGACGCGGTCAGGAGGGGTGGCAAAGACCGCGCGCAAGTTGAGGAACGCGAGGCCGAACAGAAAGATCACCGATATCACCACGCCGCTCGTCTCGAGCCACGCCGGCGTTTGCCACCCGCGCGAGAGCGTACCGGCCGCAAGCGCTACCAGCATCACGACCAGCCCGTGCCCGAGGGAAAACAGTGCACCGACGCGCCGGGCCAGCCGGGGGTTGGCGCGGGCGTTGCAGCGGGTCAGGCCATCGATGGTCGCGAGGTGGTCGGCATCCAGCCCGTGCCGCGCCCCCAGCGCAAAGACAAGCAGGCAAAGGGCGGTCCAGGTGGCCGGGAGGTGTGCCATGAGCAAGGGATCCGAGTCGGTAGGCATATTATGCTATTACTTCCTACCAGTTGCAAACGACTTATTTGCATACAACTTGTCTGCCAACGATCGGTTTGCAAGCGGCCGGTTTCGAAGCG
>JBDUCE010000354.1:0-3539 GCA_040003635.1 Betaproteobacteria bacterium | reverse complement strand
AGATCCTGGATTTTCCGACGCATGCCGCGAGCCTGCCGGTGGCGATGATTCCGAACTGCGCGGCAACCCGTCACGCGCATTTCACGCTGGACGGCAGCGGCGCTGCGAAGCTCGAGCCGCCCGATCTTTCGAAGTGGCCGGACGTCCGGTGGACGCCGTCCCCCGAATCGAAACGGGTGAACGTCGATACGCTGACACCGGCCGAAGTGGCGTCGTGGCAGCCGGGGGAACGGCTGCTCCTGAATGGCAACATACTCACCGGCCGCGACGCTGCGCACAAGCGCATCGCCGACATGCTCGCAAAAGGCGAGCCATTGCCTGTCGATTTCACCAACCGGGTGATCTACTACGTCGGTCCCGTGGATCCGGTGCGCGAGGAGATTGTCGGACCCGCCGGCCCTACCACCTCGACACGGATGGACAAGTTCACGGAGATGATGCTCGGCAAGACCGGCCTCATCGCCATGATCGGCAAGGCGGAACGCGGCCCGGTGGCCATCGAGTCGATCAGAAAGCATCAGGCGGCGTATCTCATGGCGGTGGGCGGCGCCGCGTATCTCGTTTCCAAGGCCATCAAGCGCTCGCGCGTCGTGGGCTTTGCCGACCTCGGCATGGAAGCAATCTACGAGTTCGAGGTGAAGGACATGCCCGTAACGGTCGCCGTGGACGCGCGCGGTGTCTCGGTGCACAAGACCGGGCCGCGGGAGTGGCAGCAGCGGATCGGCAAGATTCCCGTACTCGCGGAGTGATGGGAGAGGCCGGCGCAGGCGTAAACGACAGACCGCGCTGCACAGGCGTTGCGCTGGACAACTCGCGCCACGCGCGCCGCCATTTTCAACCACTGCGCTCGTCCCGGAGAGCACGCAAGCCTCGACCTGCCGCCGCATCAGAAGACTACAACTCGTCGCATTCCCGGTGCGGTGCGTGCACTGCCACGCGCGTTGACCCGCCGCACATCTTACCGCCAGTCCGATGATCCCACTTGTTGTGCCCGCGCAAGCGCGTGGCGAAGTAAACTACGACGGGCCATGGTTCATCATGATGTTTTTCACTAAAGCCGCGCGAGGGCGCGTCCGGATGGATACGTTCAACACCCACGCGTTCCGTCACGTCGGGATTCTCGAGCGGACAGCGCGTGATGGAATCGAGATGTCCTGCGCGCGCCGCGGGTTGCGGGGCACGCGCTGTGGCGCTAGTCCGATGCCGGGATCACGCACATGAACAAAACCATGCGTCGATTCCGGCGTCATCTGTCGCCGCTCGCCGGGGAGACGACCACTCCAACCAACCTGCCCCCGGTGCGCATGGGCTTGCTCACCAAGCTCAATGTGCTCACGGTCGGACTGATCTTCCTCACCGCGGTCGCGACCACGGGCTTCTACCTATGGCAGCAATGGCGCGACGGCGACCAGGAGCTGCGCGCGCAAGGCCTCACGATCATCGCGATGTTAGGCGAGCTCTCCAGTTCCGGTCTTGCTACCGCCGATCGCGCTTATCTCAACGGCATCCTCGATAGTCTCGATCGCGAAGGCGACGTCGCCTACGTGGCAGTGCTCGACGGCCGGGGCCGGACGCTGGCCGAACGCCGTTACGGTGATGTTCTGCGGGGACGGCCGTTGCCGGCGCTCGATCTTGGCCTCACCGTGGGCGCGCCCCCGCCGCAAACTGTCCGTCAGCTCGTGGACGGGCGCCGATTTGTCGAGCTCGTGAGCCCGGTCATGGCGGGCAAGGCTACCGGCCCGGGCGTGAGCGGATCGCCGGCCACCGGCGCGCCGGCGACAGCGACTGGCACCGCGAGTGACGCATCGCCGCTGGGTTACGTCCGGTTGGGTATGACCTTCGCCCGCCAGCAGGAACAATTCCGCAAACACGTGATCGGCGCCTTGACGGTGGTGGCTGCGCTGGTGTTGCTGTCGATCGGCACCACGCTGCTGTTGACGCGCCGGCTGGTGGCGCCGATGCGCCGCCTGATGCGCGCCGCGCGCGCCGTCGGGTCGGGCAAGCTCGACGTTTATGTGCCGGCCGGATCGGCCGATGAGCTCGGGCTGCTGACGCACGCCTTCAACCAGATGACGCAGCGCCTCGCCGAATCGCAGGGACAAGTGGTCAACTACCAGCGCACCCTGGAAGACAAGGTCACGCAGCGCACCAAGGAGCTCGAGATCGCGACCGCGCATGCCTACAAGCTGGCGCAGCACGACATCCTCACCGGTCTTCCCAACCGGTCGCTGCTGAACCAGCGGCTGAAGCAGATCATCGCCCAAAGCCAGCGCGACGGAACCCATGTGGCGTGCCTGTTCATCGACTTCGATCACTTCAAGCGCATCAACGACACCCTCGGCCACGATGCGGGGGACCAGTTGCTGCAGGCAGTTGCACAGCGCCTGACGAGCGCCGTGCGGGAGGCCGATACCGTGGCGCGGCTGGGCGGCGATGAGTTCGTGCTGATCCTGCCCGGACTCGATCAGGCGCACGCCACCTTCGAGACCATGACCGTGCTCGCCCGCGTGCGCGAATCCTTTCTCGCGCCCTTCCGCCTTTCCGACCAGATGCCGACCCTCACCTGCTCGATCGGCGTGTCGATGTACCCGCTCGATGCGTCGGACCCGGGCACGCTCATCAAGCAGGCCGACACCGCGATGTACGCCGCCAAGGACGCCGGCCGCAACGCCTATCGCTTCTATACTGCCGACATGAACGCGCGCGTCCAGTTGCGCCTGCAGCTCGAAACCGACATGCGCCGCGGACTCATGGACGACGAGTTCTTCATGGTCTATCAGCCGCAAGTCGACATGCACACCGGCGACGTGCGCGGCGTCGAGGCGCTGTTGCGCTGGCGCGACCCGCAGCGGGGCATCATCGCCCCATCGGAGTTCATCCCCGTGGCCGAGGAATCAGGGATGATCCAGGCACTGGGTGCGCGGGTGCTGCGCGATTCCTGCCGGCAGGTGATGCAATGGCACCGGCACGGCATGCTGTTGCGGCTTTCGGTCAACCTGTCGGTGCAGCAACTGCAGCACGATAGCTGGCTTTCGATCGTCGAAGACGCGCTCGGCTCGAGCGGCTTGCCGGCGAAATACCTGGATCTGGAAATCACCGAAAGCGTGATCATCACGCATCCGGAGAAGGCCGTGGATACGCTGATGAAGTTGAAGCAGCGCGGCGTATCGATCACCGTCGACGATTTCGGCACCGGATACTCGAGCCTCTCCTATCTCGCGCGCCTGCCGATCGAAGGCGTCAAGATCGACCAGCGCTTCGTGCATGGGCTCGAAAAGAACCAGACCGACGAAGCCATCACCCAGGCCATCATCGCGCTATCGCATTCATTGGGGCTGCGGGTGGTTGCAGAGGGCGTGGAGACCGCCGCGCAGTTTGCCTTCCTCAAAAATCACGGCTGCGACGAGGCACAAGGCTTCCTCATTTCCCGTCCGCTCGAGGCGCAGGACCTGAGCGCATGGTGGCGGATGCAGGATGAAGAGAATCGCATCGTCGGCCGCCCGCCCGACATCTGGGGGCAATCGAGCGCCGCGTAGGTG
>JBDUCE010000023.1:0-11953 GCA_040003635.1 Betaproteobacteria bacterium | reverse complement strand
CAGAAGAATCCAAAGCAGGAGTACAAGCGGGAGTCCTTCGAGCTTTTCTCCGACATGCTCGACCGGATCAAGCATGATGTGGTGAAGGTCGTGCTTACCGTCCAGGTGCGCACGCAGGAAGACGTGCAGGCAGTGGAGGAAGCGCCCGCGGTGTCGAACGTGAAATACCAGCACGCCGGATACGAAGAGGCACTCGCCATGAGCAACGCCGACGCCGAAGGCGCGCCAGCCGGTGTCGTTCCGTTCGTGCGAGCAGGAGAGAAAATCGGCCGCAATGATCCCTGCCCCTGCGGGTCGGGCAAGAAATACAAGCAATGCCACGGCAAGCTCGGCTGAAGGCGGGGCAATGCAGAGGCCGTGCATACTTTCCATGCCAGCTGCACGGGATGGCATCGGTGCACCGGAAGTCCTCCCCCACCCTGCTTTAGCCGGAGCTTGATTCGGGTCGATCCCATGCCTGTCCGCTACCAACCGCCGTCGCCGGGAGACCTGGCACCCGTGCCCGGCGTTACCCTGGGCACCGCCGCGGGACGCATCAAGAACTGGCAGCGCGACGACGTGCTGCTGGTCGTGTTCGAGCCGGGCACCGTGGCCGCCGGGGTTTTCACGCAGAATCGGTTTTGCGCCGCACCGGTGCTCGTCTGTCGTGAGCATCTCGCCCACGGCGGTGGCATTCGTGCGCTGCTGGTCAACGCAGGCAATGCCAACGCCGGCACCGGCGCTGCCGGCATCGACGCTGCCCGCCGCTGCTGCGTTGCCGTCGCGGCGGAGCTTCGCTGTGCTGCCGAGGAAGTGTTGCCGTTTTCGACTGGTGTCATCATGGAGCCGCTCCCGGTCGAACGCATCGTCGAAGCGTTGCCTGTGGCGAGACGGGCATTGGCATCCGATCATTGGTTTGCAGCCGCCTCCGCGATCATGACCACCGATACGGTGCCGAAGGCAGTGTCGCGCATCGCACGGGTCGACGGCATCGACGTCACCGTCACCGGCATGGCGAAGGGTGCGGGCATGATTCATCCGAACATGGCGACGATGCTGGCGCTGATCGCCACCGACGCGCCCGTCGCAGCAAGGCTGCTCCAGGCGCTCACACGCGAGATCGCCGATGTCTCGTTCAACTGCGCGACCATCGACGGCGACACCTCGACCAATGACAGCCTGGTGATCGCGGCAACGGGACGGGCGGCCATTGCCCCGGTCACGTCCGCGGGCGATCCGCGCCTTGCTTCCATCCGGCTCGCCCTCACCGACGTCGCGGTGTCCCTCGCGCAGGCCATCGTGCGCGACGGCGAGGGCGCCACCAAATTCATCACCGTGCGCGTCGAGCAGGGCCGCGATGCGCCCGAATGCAGGCGTATTGCGCTGGGCATTGCGCACTCGCCGCTGGTCAAAACGGCCTTCTTTGCCTCCGACCCCAACCTCGGCCGGATCGTGTGCGCCATCGGCAATGCCGCAGCGCCCGATCTCGATCCTTCGGGCGTTTCGTTTTGGCTCGATGAGGTGCTCGTGGTCGAGGGAGGCGGTCGGTCTGCCGGCTATCTCGAGGCGGATGGCCAGCGCGTCATGCACCAGGAGGAAATCACCATTCGCGTGCTGCTTGGGCGGGGAGAAGCGGCCGCCACGGTGTGGACCTGCGACTTCTCGCACGAGTATGTGAGCATCAATGCCAATTACCGCAGTTAACGAATGGGTGCCTTCCATGCGCGCGGCAACGCTCACCCGTTGATGGATGCGCTCGCACTCGCTGCGCTGATTGCCCGGGCCGAAGCGGTGCTCGCCCGGGTGGAAGCGGTGTTGCCGCCGGCACCGCCGCCACCGGACTGGAAGGCGACTGCATTTCGCTGGCGCAAGCGTAACGGCCGCGCTTACCTGCAGGCCGTGGCGCATCCGCACGCGATCGGTCTCGACGACCTGGTCGCAATCGACGAGCAGAAGCGCGCGATCGACCGCAACACCCATCAATTCGTCAATGGGCTTCCGGCCAACAACGTGTTGCTGACGGGCTCGCGCGGCACCGGCAAGTCGTCACTCATCAAGGCCATGCTCGCGAAATACGGCGGGCGTGGGTTGCGGCTGATCGAAGTCGAGAAGTCCGACCTTGTCGACCTGCCCGACATCGCCGAGCAGGTGGGCGAGCGGCGCGAGCGCTTCATCGTCTTTTGCGATGACCTCACGTTCGACGCCGGCGAGCCCGGCTACAAGGCGCTCAAGGTCATGCTCGATGGCACCGTCGCGGCGGCCCCGGCTAACATGGTGATCTACGCAACGTCGAACCGCCGCCATCTGTTGCCGGAATACATGAGCGAGAACCTCGAGACAAAGCACATCGGCGATGAAGTGCATCCGGGCGAGTCGGTCGAGGAGAAGATCTCGCTATCCGAGCGTTTCGGGCTCTGGATCTCTTTCTACCCGTTCACCCAGGACGATTATCTTGCGGCCGTCGCGGGATGGCTGGGGTCCTTTGAAGTCCCGCCGGCGCATTCCGCGCGCGAGGTCGAAGCGCGCACGCGCGATGCAGTCCAATTTGCATTGCAACGCGGGTCGCGCAGCGGGCGCGTGGCGTGGCAGTTCGCCAAGAGCTACGCCGGCGCCGCCGGATTGAAGCGCAAGCGACCGGCGTGAGCGAGCGCCCGCTGGTGAAAGTGGCCGCGGCGGTGATCGTCGCGCCCGACGGGCGGATTCTGCTGGCGCAGCGGCCGGCCGGCAAGGTGTACGCCGGGTATTGGGAATTTCCGGGCGGCAAGCTCGAGCCGGGCGAATCGCCGCGCCACGCGCTCGATCGCGAGCTGCGCGAAGAGCTCGGGCTCACGGTGCGGCGCGCGGCGCCGTGGCTTATCCAGCGTTACGCCTATACGCACGCCCACGTCGAGTTGCATTTCTTCCGGGTATTCGCGTTCGAGGGCGAGCCCGTAGGTCACGATGGCCAGGCGTTCGCGTGGCAAACACCGGGCGCTTTCAGCGTGGGGCCGTTGCTCCCGGCCAACGCGCCGGTGCTGCGGGCGTTGGCGCTGCCCGCCGTTTACGGCATCAGCATGGCCGGGGAGTTGGGCGAAGCGCTGTTCCTGGAGTGTGCGCGGCGGGCGTTCGCGCAGGGACTGCGGCTCATGCAGGTGCGTGAAAGGGAATGGCCGCTCGGCCGGCAGCGCGCACTGACACACGCCCTGCTCGAAGCGGCGGCGCCGTTCGGTGCGCGGGTCTTGCTCAATGGCTCGGCGGACGATGCGCGAAGCTGGGGCTGTCATGGCGTGCACTGGAACACGCTCAAGCTGGCCGCGGCCACCGCGCGTCCCGCCGACATGCTGTGCGCCGCCTCCTGCCACGATGCTGCCGAGCTTGCACGGGCAGGTTCGCTGAGACTGGATTTCGCCGTGCTGGGTCCGGTGCTGCCGACACCCAGTCACCCGCAGGCGACGCCGCTAGGCTGGCCCGGATTCGCCGAGGCGCTGGTCTCCACCACGCTGCCGGTGTTCGCGCTGGGTGGCCTCGCCGCGTCCGATCTCGACCAGGCAATCGATCACGGGGCGCACGGCGTCGCATTGCGCCGGGGCGCGTGGCCGGTCAGTGATGCCGGTCAGCGATGAAGTACCGAGCCTTGGGCGCCGGCCCGTTCGGCAATGCGGGTCACCGATCGCCGGTTCCGCCGCCGGATTGCGAAGGCCTCTCAGGCGAATCGTGATCGGTCACATCGTCTTCGCCGATGGGTGCGGCGGGAACGCGATACGCTTCCGAAGCCCAGGCACCAAGGTCGATCAGTTTGCAGCGCTCGCTGCAGAACGGTCGCCAGCGCGCCGCGGGCGACCATTCGACGGCGCGTCCACAGTGGGGGCAGGCAACCAAGCGCGGACTGATCATCGAGATGTCGACTCAGGTGAAAATCGGCGCGGGAACTGACCGGCTCCCGCTGCATCGGGTTGCGTCGTCGCAATCGCAAGCGCTCTCGCAGCCACCGCTTGCTTACATCACCCACAATACCGGGAACACCGGCACTGCTTCGGTCATCGATACGGCTTTCAATACCGCAATCGTTACCGTGACCATGCTGTAGAGCACGGTGCGCAGTGCCTGTTCCGCGGTGCGGCGCCAGAGCGCGTCGCGGCTCGCGCGCGGCAGCGAAGCCGTCCCGATCGGGCCGGGTGCAGAGAGCTCCGATGCTCCGACCGTCGGATAGCGCGTTGCGTTTCGCTCCAGGAACTGGGCCAGGCGCTCGAATCTGCGCACCACGAACTGGTCAGGGTCGCATCCGTGCCGTTGCAGCATTTCAAAGTTGTGGGACAGCAGGACGAATTGACCCCAGCCGAGCCCGGCAGCGGATTCGATGGCCTGAAACAGCTCTTTCACGGCGCACGCGCCGACTTGGGCGTGCCGCTCCCTGCCCCAGCCGTCGCGGAAGACTCCGATCGGATACGAGGCCACTTCCTCGATGTACGAAGGTCGGTAAACGTCTATCCGCTGGCGAATATCCGGCGCCGAATCGCAGACGGTGGCATCGATGCTGCTGTCGATCCGTATCCCGTTGGCGTGCAGGGCGCGAAAGGTATCTGCGTTGGCAGCCATGTTGCCGGCGCGAAAGGCAATGGGCCGCGCGGCTCCCGCCGCCTGCAGCAATTCGATGCCGAGCGCGATGAGCCGCGTCTGGTCTGCCAGCGAATATTGCCGGAGATGTTGGCGCTTTCCCGGAACGACGGCCACCGGCGATGGCACGATCTCGTCCGTCCATTCCGTGTGCAGGTGCAGTTGCACTTCGTGGCCCGCTCCCTGAATGAGCTCGACGATGCGACGCAGATAGTCGATGCCGAATCGAGCGGCGAACAGGCATTCGACGAAAAAGATGCCATGGAGGCCGTGCTGGTCGAGTATCTCGAGGGTCTTGGGGAGGGCGAACTCCCCGGCACGGGACCCGCCGTTCACATAGCGGTCAAACGCCGCGGGAAATTCGTGGTCGATCCGGTCCCAGTGGGCGCACCAGATTTCCACGTCGAAGGTGAGGAGAATTTGCATGCTGGGTCGGGCCGGGAGAGTGGCTCGTTTGTTCCGTCCTTCGGCGAGCGCACAGTATGTGCCCTATGGTGAACGCCACGCGCAAGTTTCATTCCTGCCCGGCGCTATTGATCCGTCCGGCGCCGGGTTGGTGGGCTACAGGTTGCAGAACATCAGCTCGAATTCGATGTCGCGCTCGTAGACCGCGCCGCGTTCCATGCCCGATAACCCGACGAACCGGATGTTGAGCGCATATTTGTTGGCGCTGATCTCGGGCACGCATGCAAGATCCCGGCTCACGGAGAGGCGCAGCAACTGCGCGACCTTGGCGCTGGTCAGCATGAGCTGGAACACGCCGCGGTGGGCGATTTGCCGAGCGGCGTGGCCATTGTCCCGCAGCAGGCGCAGGATGATGGCAAGTCCATCGTGGATCGGCAGGAACGGCGCGAGCCAGGCCTTGAGATCGTTCTGCCGCGCACCGGGGTCGCTGTTGAGCCAGTAGTGATATGCCGGCAGGTCGAATTCGCACGCCCCGCCCGGTATTGCGGTGCGCTGCTTGATCGTCATCAGCCACTCGTTTTCGCGCAGGTGCTGCCCGACCTTGCCGGCTTGGCCGAGGAGGTTGGCACTGACCCGATCGATTTCGGCGAGCAGCGGCTCGAGCACCGCCTGGTCGATCGCGGGGTTGTGGCGCAGTGGAGCGAGAAGTTGCTTCTGTCGCTCGAGCTCCTGCAGGATGTCGGTCTTCAGATCGGCGCGCGCCGCGACATCGGTGATTTCGAAGAGCGACAGGAGGGCAGCATGATGATCGGGTGCCGTGGGCTGCGAGGCGAAGAAGCCGACGCGATGATAAAGCACCTCCAGCCGCATCAAGGTGCGGATGCGCTCGTTCAAGGGGTGCTCGTAGCGGATCACTGGAAAGGGCGGCGACTGCGGTGTGGCAAAGGGAACATTCCGGCTGTTGGTGTCAAGGGCGGACGGGGGGCGACGCGCCGGCGCGCGGCGCTGCCGCCAGCAGGCGATAGCGCTGGTCCAGCTTCTCTACCTGCAATGCGATGCCGGCCACCGGGCCGCTATTGTCGAGCACATCGTCGGCGGCAGCCAGGCGCTCCTCGCGCTTCAGTTGGGTCGCCATGATCGCACGCACTTCGCCTTCGGCCAAGGCGCTTCGACGAACGACCCTCGCCATCTGGGCTGCTTCGGGGCAATCGACCACCAGCACGCGGTCCACCAGATGCAAGAGGCCGCCGCGTTCGAGCAGCAGGGGCACGACCACGATGCCGTAGGAGCTTTGCCACCCATCGACCTCGGCCAGGGTGGCTGCGCGGATCAACGGATGAAGTGCCGCTTCGAGGCGCGAGCGCGCACTCGCGTCGGCGAACACCGCGTTGCGCAGCCACGGGCGATCCACTTCTCCGGCGGCGTTCAGCGCCTGTGCGCCGAATTCCCTGACGATGGCGTCATGCCCGGGGGTGCCCGATTGCGTCAACCGATGCGAAATTTGGTCAGTGTCCGTCACGTCGACGCCCAACCGCGCAAACGCTTCGGCCACCGCCGACTTGCCGCTGCCGATGCCGCCGGTGAGACCCACGACGAACGTCACGGCAGATACAGCGCGACGAGCGTTTTGCCCCAGAACAGCGCGATCACCCCCGCGATCGCGAGATAGGGCCCGAATGCAAGGGGAATATTGTGGTCGCGGCCCTTGAAGACGATCAGCCCGATGCCGATGACGGCACCGACCACCGACGAAAGCAGCACGATGAGCGGCAGCGCCTCCCAGCCGAGCCAGGCGCCGAGTGCGGCAAGAAGCTTGAAGTCACCGTAGCCCATGCCTTCCTTGTTCCGCAACAGCTTGAAGAGCCAGTAGACCGTCCACAGCGAAAGGTAGCCGGCTGCCGCACCGACCACCGCGTGGCCGAGCGGTGTGAAGAGGTCCCACAAATTGACGATCAGGCCGCCCCAGAGCAGCGGGATGGTGAGGTTGTCCGGCAGCAATTGGGTATCGAAATCGATGAATGTGAGCGCGAGCAGCGTCCACAGGAAGACGGCCGCCGCCAGGGCCTGCATGCTCGAGCCGAAGCGCGCCATCGCGGCCACGGCGGCGAGTGCACCCAGGAGCTCCACGACCGGGTACCGCGACGGGATCACCGCGCCGCAGCCGGCACATTTGCCCCGCAATGCGAGCCACGAAAGGAGCGGAATGTTTTCGATGGCCCGGATCGGCCGGGCGCAGGCCGGGCATTGCGAGCGCGGCACCACGAGATTGTAGGCGGGCGTTGCCGCGGGCGGTGCGCCGGACAACTCGGCGCATTGCAGTTGCCATTGCTGCTCGAGCATCTTCGGCAGGCGGTGGATCACCACGTTGAGGAAGCTGCCCACGCACAGCCCCACCACGATCGCCGCGGACCACAGGATGACGGGATCGCTCACGCGGGTGTCGCTGCCGATTGCGATCGAGGCAGTCCATCGCCGCCGCGGGCGGGTGACACCCTTGCCGGCGGGTCGGTCATCTTTCCCGCGCGCTCGGTACCCGCCGAAGCAGGCGTCAAACCACCGCGCCGAGCTTGAATATCGGCAGATACATTGCAATCACCAGGCCGCCGATGATCACCCCGAGCACGACCAGGATGATCGGCTCCAGCAGGCTTGAGAGCGATGCCACCGCATCGTCCACTTCGCGCTCGTAAAAATCCGCGACCCGCGACAGCATGCCGTCCAGCGATCCGGATTCCTCGCCGATCTGGGTCATCTGCAACACCATGTTGGGGAAGAGCGACGTGCTGATCATGGCGTTGGTGAGGCTGGTACCGGTGCTGACCTGGGTTTGCACCTTCCGCGTTGCCTGCTCGAATACGCGATTGCCCGCCGCCCCGGCCACCGCATCGAGGGATTCGACCAGGGGAACGCCGGCGGCAAACATGGTGGACAGCGTGCGTGCCCAGCGCGCCGTGGCGGCCTTTTCCATGATCGAGCCGATGACGGGTACCTTGAGGATCAACCGGTCACAGGCGAACCGGAACGCATCCGATCGCTTGAACAGGAACGAGAATCCGGTCACCGCGCCGAACGCGCCGAGCGCAAACAGCCACCAATAAGCGACCAGGAAATCGGAAATCGTGATGACCATTTCGGTCATCGGCGGCAGCCCGGCGCCAAAGCTCTTGAACACCTCCTTGAATGCCGGGATCACCCAGATCATGATCACCCACACCACGACGATCGCCACGACGATGACGGAAATGGGATAGAACAGCGCCGACTTGATCTTGCTCTTGAGCGCGAGCATCTTCTCCTGGTAGACCGCCAGGCGATCGAGGATCGCATCGAGCATGCCGGCCGTTTCGCCGGCGCCGACCAGGTTGCAGTACAACGCATTGAAGTGCTCGGGGTGATCGCGGAACGCCTGCGACAGGCTCACCCCTGCTTCCACCTTGGCCTTGATGTCCATGATCAAGCGCGAGAACCGCCCGTTGCTGTGTCCGCGGGCGACGATATCGAAAGACTGCAGCAGCGGCACGCCCGCTTTGAGCATCGTCGCGAGCTGGCGGGTGAAGAACGTGATGTCCTGGTCGCGGACTTTCTTGCCGCGCCCGAGTCGCTGGCGCTTGACCTTGGTGGCGCGTATTCCCTGCCGGCGCAGATTGATGGTGACCACGTTCTCGGAGGCCGCGCGAACCTCGCCCCGAAGCTGGCGATTATTGCGATCGATGCCCTCCCAGAGGTAGAGGTGCTCTTTGACATCGCGGCGTTGCAGCGCGGCTGTGGCCATGGTGGTTCCCTGGATTACTCGTTGGTGACCGCTTCGATCTCTTCAAGCGAGGTGATGCCTGCCTTGACCTTGATGAGCCCTGACTGCCGCAGATTGCGCACGCCCTCGGCGCGTGCCTGCGCGGCGATGTCGAGCGCGGAGCCGGTGCGCATGATGATCTGGCGCATGTCGTCGGTGATCGGCATCACTTCGTAAACGCCGACGCGACCCTTGTAGCCGGTACCTTTGCAGTGGTCGCAGCCGATGGGACCAAACGGCTGCCAGGTGCCGTCGAGCTCGCGTTCAACGAAGCCCGCCGCGAGCAGCGACTCCGAAGGAATGTCCTTGGGCTGTTTGCATTGGCCGCAGAGCTTCCGCGCGAGTCGCTGGGCAACGATGATGATCACCGACGAAGCGATATTGAAGCCGGCCACCCCCATGTTGGCCAGCCGCTGCAGTGTGGACGGCGCATCATTGGTATGCAAGGTCGAAAGCACCAGGTGCCCGGTCTGGGCGGCCTTGATGGCGATATCCGCGGTCTCGAGATCGCGGATCTCGCCCACCATGATGACGTCGGGGTCCTGCCGCAGGAACGCTCTCAGGGCCGTGGCGAAGGTGAGACCCGCCTTTTCGTTGACGTTGACCTGGTTGATGCCGGCGAGCTGGATTTCGGCCGGGTCTTCGGCCGTCGAGATGTTGATTCCCGGCTGGTTCAGGATGTTCAAGCAGGTATAAAGCGAGACCGTCTTGCCGCTGCCGGTCGGGCCGGTCACGAGGACCATGCCGTACGGGCGGCCGATGGCACTGAGCAGCTGTTGTTGCTGATCGGGCTCGTAGCCCAGCACGTCGATCCCGAGCTTGATGCCCGATGAATCGAGAATCCGCACCACGATCTTCTCGCCGAACAGGGTGGGCAGGGTGCTGACCCGGAAATCGATCGATTTGGTCTTCGACAGGACGAGCTTCATGCGCCCGTCCTGCGGTACCCGCTTTTCGGAGATGTCGAGCCTCGAGATGACCTTGATCCGCGACGCCACCTTGTCCTTGATCACGAGCGGCGGCTGGGCCACTTCCATGAGTTGTCCGTCCAGCCGGTACCGGATGCGATAGAACCGCTCGTACGGCTCGAAATGAATATCGGAAACACCGGCGCCGATGGCGTCGAGCAGGATCTTCTGTATGTACCTGACGACCGGCGCATCATCGACCTCGGAGGTGTCTTCCTCGGAGCCGGCGCTCAGGGTGCTATCGGTGAGGTTGACCTCGAGGTCGTCCATGCTCGACAGTTCCTGAAGCGTCGACGCGGTTGTCTCCGCCAGCTTCTGGAGCGCTTGGGCGAGCTTGTCGTCCTCCACCACGACCGGTTCGATGACCAGGTTGGTCCTGAACCGGACTTCTTCGAGCGCCTGGAGGTTGGCGGGGTCCGACGTTGCCACGTAGAGGCGGTTGCCGCGCTTCTGCAGCGGCAGCACGCGGCGGCTTTGGGACATCTTGATATCCAGGAGCTCGCCGGGCACATCCTGGAGATCGAACGCGGAGAGATCGAACAGGGGCACGCCGAACGCCCTGGAGGCGAATGTCGCGAGCCTCGCCGCGGACAGCCTTTTGCCGGCGAGCATCTGTTCCACAAACGAGATGCCGGCGGTTCGGGCCTGCGACTGCATGGCCTCGGCATCGTTTTCGGTCATCAGCCCATGCTGGGCGAGGGCGCGCGCGAGGCCGCTGATATTGCGAGTGGATGCGGCTTGGGTGGCCATGGGATGGGGTAAGACGGGTCTTCGAGCGTTTTCTGGCGTTTTCGGGCGCTTATGGTGTTATCGGCATGTCCGCTCCTGGCCTTGAGCTAGCGCGGGACCTTATTCCAGACGCATAAAAGTTAGCTCGGCGATGATGCCCGTCCCTCTATGCCTTGTAAAGCGCGAGCGGCCGAGCGGCCCACTGGCGGCAGGAGACGTACCACTTTTACCGCACGATCCTGCGTTTGAAGGATTTCCATCCCTTGGCCGGCGAGGGTCAGTCGGGTGCCGGCATCGGGGATTTCTCCCAGGTCCTCCACGATGAGCCCGTTGAGGGTCTTGGGGCCGTCGAGCGAAAAGCCGGTGCCGAGCTTGCGGTTGAGCGTGCGCAGGGGCGCCATGCCATCGACCAGCACGCTGCCGTCGGGCGCTCGTCCATACGAGCCGGCCGCTCCCGGTGCGGGCGTCGTGAAATCGCCGATGATTTCCTCGACGATGTCCTCGATGGTCACCAGCCCCTGCAACTCTCCGTACTCGTCGACCACCAGTCCCAAGCGCTGCCGGTCATTCTGGAATTGCTGCAGCTGGTTCAAAAGCGGCGTCCCGGCCGGAATGAAGTAGGGCGGGCGCAGGATCGCGCGCAGATGCGCCTCGTCCACGCTGTCGGACTGCTGGAGCTGCACCACTTGCTTCACGTGCACGAATCCCACGATGTTGTCGAGCGCGCCTTCGTACACCGGCAGCCGCGTGTGATGCGAGGTGGCGAGCTGCTGCGCCAGCATCGATGGCTTGGCGGAAAGATCGACCGCATGCAGCTGGTTGCGCGGGGTCATGATGTCGTCTACCGAAATCGATTCGAGGTCCAGCAGATTGGCGAGCATGGCCCGATGCTTGCCGCGAAAATACTGGCCTTCCAGTACCAGCGTACGCAGCTCCTCCTGGGTGAGGGCGGCATTGGCGTCACTGCCGGGCCTGATGCGCAGGAGCTTCAGCAATCCCTGCACAAAGAGATTCACGAACCACACCACCGGGGCCGCGCCGCGCAGCATCGGCACCAGGGCATAGCTCAGGAGCGGCGCCAGCCGGTCGGCGTGAGCGGCACCGATGACCTTGGGCGTGATCTCGGAAAAGACCAGGATCGCAAAGGTGACGGCGACCGTACCTGCCGCCAATGCGATCTCGCCCTGGCCGAAGAGCCGGACGGTGATGATGGTGGTCAGTGTCGCGGCGGCGGCGTTGATGAGATTGTTGCCGAGGAGGATGACCCCGAGGAGCTTGTCGGTTTCGGCGAGCAACCCGAGAGCCATCCTGGCGCCGTGCTCCTGACGCTGGGCGCGATGCTTCAGTCGGAAGCGATTCACCGCCATCATCGCGGTTTCGGCCAGCGAGAAAAATCCCGACGTGACCAGCAGGATGGCAAGCACGATGGCGAGCGTGCCGATGGGAATGGCGTCCATTTCAGAGGTCAGGAGTCAGGAGTCAGAAGTCA
>JBDUCE010000022.1:0-11954 GCA_040003635.1 Betaproteobacteria bacterium | reverse complement strand
AGCCTGTTAGAGGTTCTCGAGCAGCCAGACCCATGCCGGCAGGGTGATCGCCGCGGCCAGCGTGCCCGTCGAAATGAGCAGCGCGACCGGAGCTCCGGCGCCTTTCATTTGCACCGCAAGAATGTAGGCCGACGTCGCGGTGGGGACCGCCGCCAGGATCACCGCGGCCTGGCGCTCGACGGGCGGCAACCCCGCTGCGTTCGCCAAGGCGAGCGCGATGGCCGGGATGATCGCCAGTTTCAGCGCCGTCCACCAGACGAGCGCGCCGGCGGGCAACCGGCCGTGACGAAACGCAAGGCCGGCGCCCACGGCGAGCAGGCCCAGCGGCAAGGCGGCGCTGGCGAGGAGCGCCAGGAGGTGGGCGACCAGGTCGGGCAGCCGCCAGCCCGACCATTTCCAGAGCATCCCACCCACGCACGCGATCACCAGTGGATTCCTGGCGAGCTCCGGCAATATCTTGGTCCGGCCGTGCGCGAGCACCGCCACTGCCGCCACGTTGACCGGCGGAACGAGCACCCCGACCAACAGACTGATGGCCGCCAGCCCGGGTTCACCGCCAAGCCGGCTCGCGACCGCCAGCGCGACATAGGTGTTGAAACGAAACCCGCACTGGAAGCAGCCCGCGAACGTCGGTCGTGGCAGCTTGAAGAGCGGTCCGGCGAGCGCGGACAGGATCATTCCGGCCGCGGTGTAGGCGAGACCCACCGCCACCATCGGGCCCGCGTCGGAGAGCGACAACGGCGACAATGCGAGCGAGCGAAAAAGCAAAGCCGGGAACAGCACGAAATACACCAGCCGTTCGATGCCCGTCCAGAAATCCGGCGTGAAGCCGCGGGCGCGCTTTAGCAGGGCACCGCCGCAGATGAGCAGGAAATCAGGAAGCAGCAGGAGCACGATGCTCACGTCGACCCTCCCGCGAGCAGGCGAGCCTAATGTTCCTGACAGCCTGCCGGCCGGCGATCAACCGGGGGCGTGCTTGTCGACCGGCTTGGCTGCCTTGGTGTCGAGTTCACGGCGCACCTCGTTCATGTCGAGCGCCTTGGCCGCGGTCAATACCTGCTCGAGCGCGCCTGCGCTGAGGGCCCCCGCCTGCGAGAACACCACGATCCCTTCCCGGAATACCATCAGGGTGGGAATGGAGCGAATGTTGAAATGGCCAGCCAGCTCCTGCTCCTCCTCCGTGTTCACCTTGGCGAAGAGCACGTCGGGATAACGCGCCGCTGCGCCGGCGAATACCGGAGTGAATGCGCGGCAAGGCGCGCACCAGGGCGCCCAGAAATCGACAATGGCAAAGGGATGCGTCGGCAGGGTCGCCGCGAAATCTTCGGCGCCGAGATCGACCACCCCACCCGGTGGCGGCGCCGACGATGCATCGGGAACGGTTGTCATCACGGTCGCGCGTCCTCTCTATCTGCGTTTCATGAGAAAGAAAAATGCGCCATCGCGTTCGCCGTGCTCGACGAGCTCATTGCCCGTCTGGCGGGCGAACGCCTGGAAGTCGCGCACCGATGCGGGGTCCGTCGACAGCACCCGGATTACCTGGCCGGACGTCATGTCGTTCAACGCTTTCTTGGTGCGAAGGATCGGCAGCGGGCAATTAAGGCCCCGTGCATCGACCTCGCGGTCGGGCTCTTGCATGATGGCGTGGCTCCTGGCCGCTGCGCATGGAGTGCAACACAAAATTATAGCAGTCGCGCCAGCGGCGCCCGTCGTGGCGGCCGCGGGTTGTCAGCGGCGCAGGCGACGGAGGAGTGCGCTGGTCGATCGATCGTGCTGGAAAGCAATGGCGACGAAGCGCCCTCCGGCCGCGATCACTTCCTCGGCGCCGGCGGTGGTCGCCGCGGAATAATCACCCCCTTTGACGAGCACATCGGGAAGGCATGCACGGATGAGATCGCGCGGCGTGTCGGCATCGAACGGCACGACCAGGTCCACCGCCGACAATGCCGCGAGCACCGCCATGCGATCGGCCAGCGCATTGACCGGGCGATCGCGCCCCTTTCCCAGGCGCCGCACGGAGGCGTCGGTGTTCACTGCCACGACCAGCGCGGCGCCGAGGCGACGGGCCGCATCGAGGTAGGTGACGTGCCCGCGATGCAGGATGTCGAACACGCCATTGGTGAGAACGAGCGGACGAGGCAATGACCCGATACGCCCGAGCGCATCGTCCTCCGTTGCCACCTTGCGCTCGAACGCGGGCGGCGCGGCGCCAGGATCATCGCCGGCGATGCCCGATGGCGAGCGCACGGCGCCAGCCCGTCAGCTGGTGTACTCGAAGACCCGCACCACGCGTACGACACCCGAAGTCTGGGAAGCGAGCCGCGACGCCGCGTCGGCCTCCTGGCGATTGACAATCCCCATGAGATAGACGACGCCACGTTCGGTGACGACCTTCACCTGGTTGGCGGGGAAATCGTTCGCCTCGACGAAGCGCGCCTTTACCTTCGAGGTGATGAGGGTGTCGTTCGAGCGCTGGCCCAGGCTCGACGGCGGTCCAACCACCATCTCGTTTTGCACGCTGCGCACCCGCTCGGTGGTACGCGCGATGTTGCCGACGTCGTTCATGGCGTCCTGGTCGGGCGCCTCGCCGGTCAGGAGAACGTTGCCGTTGTAGGCGGTCACGTTCAGGTGAACATTGGTGCCGTGGCGCGCGCGCTTCGCGTTTGCCACCTTGATCTCGATCGCCTCGTCGTCGACCTGGGCGCCGGTGGAGCGACGGTCGGCTACCACCAGCGCTCCCCCGCCCACCGCGGCAGCGACCAGCACCGGAACGCACCCGGTGATCGCCGGCAGAGCGGCAGCGGCGGCGGCCGTGAAAGCAAGATATCGGGCGAGAGTGCGCAAAGTCATGAATCTTCTCCAAGCAGCGTGTTGTCGATGGCGTCGCAAAGACAGTGGATCGTCAGCAAATGGACCTCCTGGATGCGCGCGGTGCGTTCGTGCGGTACGCAGATGTGCACGTCGCCCTCTTGCAGCATGCGGCCGATCTCGCCGCCGCCCTTGCCGGTGAGCGCCACGATGCGCATGTCGCGGTCATGAGCGGCAACGATGGCCGCGACCACGTTGGCGGAGTTGCCGGAGGTGGAAATGGCGAGCAGCACATCGCCGCTCGCGCCGAGTGCGCGCACCTGCTTTGCGAACACCTGCTCGAACGCATAATCGTTCGCGACCGCGGTAAGGAGCGAGGTATCGGTGGCGAGCGAGAGCGCCGGGAGCTCGGGCCGCTCGCGCTCGAAGCGTCCCACCAGCTCGGCTGCGAAGTGCTGCGCGTCGGAGGCGGAGCCGCCGTTGCCGCACGCGAGCACCTTGCCATCGGCGAGCAGGCATTCGGTGATGCTCGCGGACGCCTGCGCGATCACCGGGGCGAGCAGGTCGGCCGAGTCGCGCTTCAATTGCGCACTGTCGTGGAAATGCTGGCGGATGCGAGGCGTGAGGTCCATCGGCTGGGCTTTGCAATCAGCAATTGTAACAAGATTCCGCGCTTGATCACGCCATCTCGCCGGACGCGGTGTCTCTGTCTGGTTGTTTCGCGTGCTGGTTTGCCGGATCAGATGATGTCGCGCAGCCACTCGATGCGGCTCGTCTCGAGCGCATCGAGCAGAATCGCGTCGAACCGGCACGCCGGTGGCCGGCGGCACCCGGCAAGATATTGCTCCGCGGTCGCGGTAAGACGCGCGCGCTTGGCGGCGGTGATGCTGCCCGCCGCACCGCCGTAGTCACTGCGGGTTCGCAACCGTACTTCGACGAACACGAGCGTGGCCCCGTCGCGCGCGATGATGTCGATCTCACCGCGGCGGCGGCGCCAGTTGCGCGCCAGGATCACGAGGCCGCGATCGACGAGATAACGCTCGGCGAGCGCTTCGGCGGCGGGGCCGCGCTCCTTTTTCGACGGTGTCGTGGGCATCCTCGCGTCGATGGCGTCAGAGGCCGTCGCTGGTGACGACCGTGCCGCCCTGGAAGCGGACCAGCTTCCCTTCGCGTGCGATCTGCCGGTCGGGCGCGAGGGTGAGATGTCCGGTCGCGCCATCGAGATCGAGAGATGAGGGTGGCCCCGTGGCAAAGATCTGCGCCACGCGAAACGCGTCCACGCCCAGGGCGTAGAGGCGATCCTGGGTCGCGCTTGGCCAGTCGCGCCGCGGGATATCGATGACACCCGGCGCGAACGGCTCGGCAAGCCACGGCGTCTCGACAAAACGCACCTCTTCCAGGTCGTTGCGCATTTCCGGCGGCAGTCGATCGTTGACCTGGCTGCTCGTATAGACCGGAACCCGCCCGAGAAAGGGCTTCGCGTTGGCCGCGTCGCTGCCATCGACTGCAAGCAGGACGGCGTCGAAAGGCGTGCGGGCGAGCTCCCGGCGCAGGATGCCGAGTGACTCGGCTGCGCGATCGAATCTGAATGTGGCGGGCGGCCCGCCGCCAAGCAGAATCCATTCCCCCACGAAGCTTGCGGCAAAGCGGCGATTCAGCGGCGGATCGCTGGCGACGACCGCCACCTGGCGAACGCCCTCGTCGCGCATGCGGCGTGCTATCTGGCGCGCTTCCGCCTCGACCGACAACCCCAGCGTGTAGACGTGCGGGGGGAGTGGCGCGCCGTCGTCCAGCCTGTTCAAGGCAATGGTGGGTGGTAACTCGCCGCCCGCGCTTCCCAGCGCCCTCACGTCGTCGCGCAACAGGGGACCGACAATGACCGAAGCGCCGCCCTGTCGCGCCTTTTCGATGGCCGGCAAGGCGCCGGCATCGCCGTGGCCGATCACGGTGATCGGCGCGTGCGCGGCTTCTGCCGCTGCCGAAAATCCCGCCATCACCGCTTCGGCGGAAGCGCCGAACACTGCGGATTCGAGCGGCAACACCAGCACGATCCGGACACTGCGCGCAGCGGGCGGTGAGATTTCGACCCGCGCCTGGACAGCGCCCCCAAGCGCGGGGGCGGCTGCGGAATCCGGTAACGACGCGGTGGGCGCGACGGGCGCCGGTGCCGGGGCCGGGGCAAGAATGGGCGCCGGTGCCGGGGCAAGAATGGGCGCCGGCGAAGGTAACGGCTCGAGCGCCGGCGGTGGCGAAAACTGCGGCGGTGGCGCCACCTGCTCCGGCACCGCGTTTCGCGCAACGCTCGCCGCCGGGCTCTCCCGCGCGCTTGCCGGTGGCATCCTGGCAGTGGAGAATGTGCTCGTGCAGGCCGCCATCGACGACGCGAACGCGATCAGAAGTGCTGCACGCGAAACCTGTTGCAGCGCATGACGAAGACGGATGGGCGGTGAAATGATCATGCGGAGCGGGTGGATGGGGACCGGCATGCACGGGAGCGCTGGAGACGCGGCATCCGACAGCGCAGCGGCGAGCATGGCCAGTGCGGTAGCAACTGCGGTGGCAACTGCGCTACCGGATGCCGGCGAGGCCCGGTTCCGGGCGGAAGGCGGATCATTATATGTGGTCGCTACGCCGCTGGGGAATCTGCGCGACGTGACCCTGCGCGCGCTCGACATTCTCGGCAGCGCGGATATCGTGGCGGCCGAGGACACCCGGGTGAGCGGTACGCTGCTTCGATGTTACGGCATCGCTACGCGCATGATTTCGCTGCATGCCCATAACGAAGCGAAGCGAGCGGCGTCGTTGATCGAGCACCTGCGCGAAGGCCGCAGCGTGGCGCTCGTGACCGATGCGGGCACCCCGGGGATCAGCGATCCGGGCGCGCGACTGGTGGCGGCGGTGCGCGATGCCAATTTGCCCGTCGTGCCCATTCCCGGGCCCAGTGCTGCGATCGCTGCAATCTCCGCGGCGGGACTGGTGGCAGAGCATTTTTTCTTTGTCGGCTTTCTGCCGGCGCAGCCCAAGGCGCGCCGGGCGCTTCTCGCCGCAGTCGGTCCCCTGCCTTGTGCCCTGGTGCTCTACGAAGCCCCGCATCGCATCGGCGCAACCCTGGCCGAGCTGGCCGGCACGCTTGAACCGGACCGCCGCATCACCATCGCCCGCGAGCTCTCCAAGCGATTCGAGACGATCGCGGCCATGCCGCTTCGCGACGCGCCCGAGTGGATCGGCGCGGACGCCAACCGCGAGCGCGGCGAGTTTGTCCTGATCGTGGATGTCGCAGCCAAACCGGTGGCGCCTGCCGCTCTCGACGCCACCGGCGTGCGCTGGCTGCGGGCATTGCTCGAGCAGTTGCCTCCGGCGCAGGCGGCGCGCATTGCAGCCGCGGCCACGGGGGTGGCGCGGGGCGTGATATACGCGCAAGCCCTGGCGATGAAACCGGACCCGAAAGACGCGTAACTTCGATGCTCGACGCTACCGCATCGAATGAGCAGAGTGCAGCATCGGCGCCGCCGCGAGACGCCCGCTGGCAGGCGATGCTGGCGCTTCGCTTTGCGCACCTGGACGCCCATACGCGCCTCATCCATCGCGAGCATCACGGGCCGCTGGTCGTGCAAAAAACACTGTACCCCGAGGGGCCGGCGGTCTGCCAGGCGGTGATCGTGCATCCCCCCGGCGGCATTGCCGGCGGCGATGCGATCGACCTTGTTGTCGAATTGGGCGCCAATGCACACGCCCAACTGATCACCCCCGGCGCGGCCAAGTGGTATCGCAGTGCAGGGCAGGAGGCCCGCCAATCGCTCGTGGCCACGGTGGCGCCCGGCGCGGTGCTCGAATGGCTGCCGCACGAGGCCATTCTGTTCGATGGTGCGCAGGCGCGCATCCGTACCCGTCTGCAACTCACCGGATCGGCCATCGCGTTGGCGTGGGACATTGTCTGCCTGGGCCGTACTGCACACGGCGAGCAATTCGCGCGCGGCGACCTGCATCAGCGCATCGAAGTGGTGCGCGATGGCGCACTGGTTTGGGTCGAGCAGAACGTGATCGCCGCAGGGAGCGGCGTGCGCGCCGCCTTGCCGGGCCTCGCCGGTCATGCGGTGTTCGGCACGCTGCTCGTGGCCGCACCCGTCATCGAGGACGCATGGCTCGCCGTCGCGCGCGCGGTTGGTTCGGATCTTGCAGCGGACGTAGCACCCCATGACTGCGCGGTGACACGAGTCCCGGGTGCCTTGCTCGCACGCTGCCGGTCTCACTCGACGGGCGATGCGCGAGCATGGCTCACGGCGCTGTGGGTCGCCCTGCGCCCGATGGTCATCGACCGTCCCGCGCTGCTTCCTCGCCTTTGGTCAACATGAGCTCATTGCACTCGGGTCGCCAGGAGTCTTCAGCATGGAACTGACGCCACGCGAGCGCGACAAGCTGTTGCTCTTCACCGCCGGGTTGGTGGCCGAGCGCCGGCTCGCGCGCGGGGTGAAGCTCAATTACCCCGAGGCCGTCGCGTTCATCTCGGCTGCCATCCTCGAAGGCGCGCGGGACGGGCGAACGGTCGCGCAGCTCATGGGGGAGGGCGCGCGCTACCTGACGCGGGAGCAGGTGATGGAAGGCGTGCCGGAGATGATCCCGGAGATACAGGTGGAAGCGACCTTTCCCGATGGCACCAAGCTCGTCACCGTGCATCGACCCATTCCATGATTGCATCTGCACCACAATCCGCAGGCGAGCACGCGCGATGATTCCCGGAGAGCTCATGGTCGACGTCGGCGAGATCACCCTCAACGCCGACCGGGAGACGTTTGCAGTCGATGTCGCGAATACCGGCGATCGGCCGATCCAGGTGGGATCGCACTATCATTTCGCCGAGACCAACGCGGCGCTCGCCTTCGACCGGGAACGTGCGCGCGGTTGCCGGCTGGCGATCGCGTCGGGTACGGCGGTCCGCTTCGAGCCCGGACAGCGCCGCCGGGTGATGCTGCTTTCCTACGCCGGCGCCCGTATCGTGCATGGCTTCTCCGGTGCGATCATGGGTCCGCTCGAAGACGTCCCGCCCTCGTCCGGGCCGCGATGAAGATTTCGCGTCGGGCGTACGCCGAGATGTACGGTCCCACGACCGGCGACGCCCTGCGCCTCGCCGATACCGACCTGGTGGTCGCGATCGAGCGCGACCATACGATCTACGGCGAAGAGGTCAAATTCGGCGGCGGCAAGGTCATTCGCGACGGCATGGGCCAGAGCCAGCGCATGGCGGCGGACTGCGCCGACACGGTGATTACCAATGCGGTGGTGATCGATTGGTGGGGTATCGTGAAATGCGACCTCGCCATCAAGGACGGGCGGATCGCGCACCTTGGCAAGGCCGGTAATCCGGACGTGCAGCCCGGGGTCGACATCGTCATCGGCGCCGGCACGGAAATCATCGCGGGCGAGGGCATGATTGTCACCGCCGGTGGGGTCGATGCGCACGTTCACTTCATCTGCCCGCAGCAAATCGACGAAGCGCTGATGTCGGGCATCACCACGATGCTGGGAGGAGGCACGGGCCCCGCCACCGGGACGCTGGCGACCACATGCACGCCCGGACCCTGGCATCTGCATCGGATGCTGGAGGCGGCCGAGGCGTTTGCGATGAATCTCGGCTTTCTCGGCAAGGGCAATGCGAGCCTCACGCCCCCACTCACGGAACAGGTCGAGGCCGGCGCGATCGGTTTGAAGCTGCACGAGGACTGGGGTACGACGCCGGCCGCCATCGACGCGGCATTGAGGGTCGCTGACGCGCACGACGTCCAGGTCGCGATCCATACCGACACCCTGAATGAGTCGGGCTTTGTCGAGACGACGCTTGCCGCCATCGGCGGCCGCACCATCCACACTTATCACACCGAAGGCGCGGGCGGCGGGCATGCGCCGGATATCATCCGCGCCTGCAGCCAGCCGAACGTGCTGCCCTCGTCGACCAATCCCACCCGGCCGTATACGATCAATACCATCGACGAGCATCTCGACATGCTGATGATCTGTCACCATCTCGACCCCGCGATTGCCGAAGACATCGCCTTCGCCGAATCGCGCATCCGGCGGGAGACCATCGCCGCCGAGGACATCCTGCACGACCTCGGGGCGTTTTCCATGCTGTCCTCGGATTCCCAGGCCATGGGTCGGGTCGGCGAAGTGGTCATCCGCACCTGGCAGACCGCGCACAAGATGAAAGTGCAGCGGGGGGCGCTGCCGCAAGACAACGCCCGCAACGACAATTACCGCGTGCGCCGCTACATTGCCAAGTACACGATCAATCCGGCCATCGCGCACGGGATTGCCCACGAGGTCGGCTCGATCGAATCCGGGAAGCTCGCGGATCTGGTGCTGTGGAAGCCGGCGTTTTTCGGCGTGAAGCCGTCGCTGGTGCTCAAGGGGGGAATGATCGTGGCCGCCGCCATGGGCGACCCCAATGCCTCCATCCCGACGCCCCAGCCGGTGCATTATCGGCCGATGTTCGCCGCGTTCGGCAAGGCGCTGACGCGATCGGTGACGTTCGTGTCGCAGGCCGCACTGCGCAATCCCGCGGTAGCGGCATTGCAGTTG
Source organism: Betaproteobacteria bacterium (assembly GCA_040003635.1). Classification (GTDB taxonomy): domain Bacteria; phylum Pseudomonadota; class Gammaproteobacteria; order Burkholderiales; family Casimicrobiaceae; genus CAIWHR01. The sequence goes on along the minus strand of JBDUCE010000022.1, from coordinate 2,573 downwards.
GCAAAACCCCTGGTGGCGGTGCGGGCGACCCGATCGATCGGCAAGCGCGACATGAAGCTGAACGACGCCATGCCGCGCATCGACGTCGACCCCGAGACGTACGAAGTGCGGGCCGACGGCGCGTTGCTCACCTGCGAGCCTGCGACGGTGCTGCCGATGGCGCAGCGCTATTTTCTGTTCTGACCCGACCGCCGGCGCCCTCGCACCGCTCGCCATGCTCATCGTCCGGCGCAAATGCCACGCCCCGGCGCCGCCGGATGTGACTCTGGTCATGTCTTTCGAGCGTCGTCAACACACGCGGTTGCGCACGACGCTCGCCGACGGGGAGGAGATCGGACTCTTTCTCGAGCGGGGCACCTCGTTGCGCGACGGCGACCTTCTGGCGGCCGAGGACGGGCGCGTCGTCGCAGTGGTCGCCGCGGAAGAAGAGCTGTTCGAAGTGCGGGCCGGCGATGGCCTTGCGCTGGCGCGCGCGGCCTATCATCTCGGCAACCGGCACGTTGTGGTGGAAATCGCGCCGGGCCGGTTGCGCTTTCCGGCGAACGCGATTTTTGCCGACCTGCTGCGCGGTCTCGGGTTCGAAGTGACCGCGGTGCGGGCGGCATTTCAACCCGAGAGCGGTGCCTATGCGGCGGAGGGCCACCTGCATGCCGGCGATGGCCGCCACGCGGGCGTCATCCACGATTTTGGCACGCCGGACGCGCACCCGTGATTTCCGCGCCGGCACCGCTCCCGCCGATGGCATTGATCCGGTTGCTCCAGCTGGCAAGCCCGGCGCTGCCGATCGGCGGCTATAGCTACTCGCAGGGTCTCGAGTGGGCCGTCGGTCGCGGGATCGTGTGCGATGCGGGCTCGGCGCAACGCTGGATAGGAGACGTGCTCGATCTTGTCATCCGCTGCAGCGAGGCCCCGATCGCCTGGCGCCTGCTTTGCTGTGCGGGCCTCGACTGGTCGCGGTTCGTGCACTGGAACGCATGGCATCGGGCGGCGCGGGAGACGGCGGAGCTCCGCGCGGAAAGCGAGCAGATGGGGCACTCGCTCATCAAGCTCGCCGGCGACCTCGGCGCGCTCGATCAAGAGGCGAGGCAGACGCTGGAGGCATTGCATCCGATCGGCCTACCGGCCGCTTTTGCCTTGTTCGCGCGCGGATTCGGCGTTGCTCCGCAGCCGGCGCTGACGGGTTACGTGTGGTCGTGGCTGGAAAACCAGGTGCTCGCCGCGATCAAGCTCGTACCCCTGGGGCAGGTAGCCGGTCAACGGATGCTCGCCGCGTTGGGTGCGCCCATGGCGGCGGCCGTGGAAGCAGCCATGACGCTCTCCGATGATGCGATTTCCACGTTCGCGCCCGGGTTCTGCCTTGCGAGCGCGCACCATGAAACGCAGTACTCCCGGTTGTTTCGCTCATGAATTCGCCGCACGAGGGGACGGTGCCTACCCAGCCGCTTCGCGTCGGCATCGGCGGCCCGGTGGGCTCGGGCAAGACCGCGCTCACGCTGGCCCTTTGCCGGGCATTGCGGGGACGCCACCAGATCGCGGTGGTGACCAATGACATCTATACCGAAGAGGATGCGCGCTTCCTGGTGGATAACGAGGCCCTCACGCCGGATCGAATCATCGGGGTCGAGACCGGCGGCTGCCCGCATACCGCGATTCGGGAAGATGCGTCGATCAACCTGGAGGCCGTCGATCGGCTCGTCCGAAGGTTCGGCAACCTCGACATCGTGTTCATCGAAAGCGGCGGCGACAACCTTGCCGCCACGTTTTCTCCGGAGCTTTCCGATCTGACCCTGTATGTGATCGATGTCGCCGCGGGCGACAAGATTCCGCGCAAGGGCGGGCCGGGGATCACGAAATCGGACCTCTTGATCATCAACAAGATCGATCTTGCGCCGCTGGTCGGTGCTTCCCTGGAAGTGATGGCACGCGACGCGCGCGTGATGCGCGCGGAGCGGCCGTTCGTATTCTCCAATCTCAAGACCGGGCAGGGACTCGACACCATCGTGCGCTTCGTGCTGGAGCGCGGCATGGTGGGCTTGCAGAAGTCGTCCGGATGACCAAAGCGGTGCGTCTGCACCAGTAAGGACGGCGGAGGTGATCGCGCGTGGTGCGCGGGCACCGTAGCGCCCCCGGCGCAACGGTATGCTGCAGGGAGCTTCTGCGTTGCGCAACAATGAGTTAGCACGCGCAGGACGCAATGGCATGGTTCCTGCGATCGGCAAGGATGAGCCGCGGCGTCGGATTGATGACCGCGCGCCGAACCGCCTTTCTCATCACTACTCCGGGGATACCTATGCAACGCAGATACTTTCTGAAGCGCCTCGCGCTGGCGACGGCGCTCGCCGTCGCTCAAATGGGCACCGGCGCCACGGCGCAAGCGGCAGACACGATCAAGGTCGGCGTGCTTCATTCGCTCTCCGGCACCATGGCCATCAGCGAAACAGTGCTGAAGGACGTCGCGCTCATGACCATCGCCGACATCAATGCCAAGGGCGGGGTGCTGGGAAAGAAGCTCGAGCCGGTGGTGGTGGACCCGGCATCCAACTGGCCGCTGTTCGCTGAAAAGACGCGGCAGC
>JBDUCE010000353.1:0-3550 GCA_040003635.1 Betaproteobacteria bacterium | reverse complement strand
ATGACCACCCATCCGGTCGAGTACGATATGTACTTCAGCCTGTAAACCGGCGCGCCTCACGCGCGTTTCAGGGCAAGAGAGCACAGGGGGGCGGACCCACGGGTCGGCCCCTTGTGCTTTGGGTACAGCCGCCGGTCCCGACGGCCCTGTTTTTGTTTTGGGCCCGTTTTCAATACACTGCGCTCATGCCTTCGTCATTGCAGCGCCCCCGACGCCCCACCGGTTTCCCTTATCGACGCGCCACGCACCTGTGCTGCGTCGGGTTGCTGGTGTTGGCCATGCCGGCTGCCGCGAGCGCCGCTACCCTGGCGGAGAGAGCGAAGGAGGCCGGTTGCGCGGGAAAGCCGAAGCAGGTCGATGGCGCGTCCCTGTTCAAGTGCGAAACCGCGGCGGGCGTGTCTTCGTTTTTCAATGTTCCGGAAATCACCGGACCGGGAAGCATCGCCAAATCGGCGGGAAGCGGCGCCGGCAATGGCGCCAGTGCAGCGCCCGCGCCGAAGACCGTGAGCGGCTTTCCGCGCATCGATGCCGAAACCCAGAAGGGCCGCGACGATGTGCGCCGCCGGGTGCTGCGCGAGGAGCTCGCCGCCGAGGAGAAGCTGCTGGCCGAAGCCCGCATGTCACACGCCGATGGCGCGCCCGCGCCACTTCCCGAAGAACGCGCCAATGCCGATAAATATCGCGAGCGGATAGGGCGGCTGCGCCAGGCGGTGGTGTTGCATGAGCGCAATGTCGAAGCCCTCAAGAAGGAGATCGCCGGATTGCGCTAGCGATGGCAACGGCGGCGGCCATCGTTGACGCCATGCATCGAAGATGCGTGAGTTGCGGGGCGCGGGTTTCGGGCGGTTGCATCGGCTTGTCCAGCGAACCCGTGAGCGGTGCCGGGCCCGGATATTGCTAAACAAAGTTAAGGCAACACCTACGACGGTAATTCCGGCTCCCGTGAATTTCGGCGACATCCCCGCACTTGCGTCCGACGATGCGACCCACGGCTTCACCGGTCTCGATCTGCTCGCGACCGCGGTGCTCATGCTCGGGGCCGGCGGGAGGGTGGTCTACGTCAATCCGGCAGCCGAGAATCTCTTCGAAGTTTCGAGAAAACAACTGCTGGAGCAGACGCCCGCCGACCTTTTCCACGAGGCCGCCAATCTTCTCGCCGCCATCGACAGGGCGGTGACCAGTGGCGCCTCCTACACCGAGCAGGAGCTCGAGCTTGCCGTCGGCGCGCACACCAGGCTGCATCTCAGCTGCACCGTCTCGCCGGTCGAGCTCGACGACGCGCACCTTCTGCTCGAATTTCGCCACATCGACCAGCAGTTGAAGATTGCGCGCGAGGAGCGCCTGCTCGAGCAGCAGCAGGCGAACCGCGAGTTGATCCGCAGCCTCGCGCACGAGATCAAGAATCCACTGGGGGGCATTCGCGGTGCTGCGCAACTGCTCGAGCGCGAGCTCGACGCGCCGCATCTCATCGAATACACCCAGGTCATCATCGGCGAATCGGATCGCCTGCAATCGCTCGTGAATCGGCTGTTGACGCCGCATCGGCTGCCGAGCTTCCGGCGCATCAACATCCATGAAATCGTGGTCCGGGTGAAAGGTCTCGTGCAGGCGGAGTTTCCGCAGGTGGCCATCACGCCGGATCTCGACACCAGCCTGCCCGATTTCGAGGCCGACCCCGAGCAGCTCATGCAAGCGGTGCTCAATATCGTTCGCAACGCCGCCCAAGCGGTGTCCGGCACCACTGCCGATCCGCAGATCCGGCTGATTACACGGGTCGCGCGCTACGTGACGCTGGTCAAGAAGCGGCACCGGCTTGCCATTGCGTTGTCGATCGCCGACAACGGTCCCGGGATTGCAGAATCGATCCGCGACAAGATCTTCTTTCCACTCGTCTCCGGACGCGAGGGCGGCAGCGGGTTGGGACTCACCATAGCGCAGACCTTCGTCGCGCAGCACAATGGAACCATCGAATGCGAAAGCGCACCGGGATGCACCGTGTTCACCATTTTGCTGCCGCTCGAACCCCCGCGCGCAGGATGAGCCGGATGTCGCGCACCTGCCGTCTGGCCGGCGACATCCTCCGTGGAGCGTCGCGATGAAGCCGGTGTGGATCGTCGACGATGATCGCTCGATTCGCTGGGTGCTCGAAAAGGCGCTTTCGCGAGAGGATATTCCGCACAAGACGTTTGCGTCGGTCTTTGAGGCGCTGCAGGCGCTCGCGCACAGCCAGCCGCAGGTGATCGTGTCGGATATCCGCATGCCCGGCGAATCGGGACTGGTGCTGCTGAACAAGGTGAAGGAGCAGTACCCGGACATCCCGGTCATCATCATGACCGCCTATTCCGACCTTGACAGCGCGGTTGCCGCGTTCCAGGGCGGCGCCTTCGAATACCTGCCCAAGCCCTTCGACATCGATCATGCGCTGGCACTCATCCGACGCGCGACCGTCCAGACGCCGGCGTCCGCGCCCTCGACTGCGGCTGCAGCTACCGACACCCCGGAAATGCTGGGGCAGGCGCCGGCAATGCAGGAAGTGTTTCGGGCCATCGGTCGCCTGTCCCAGTCGACCGTGACGGTGCTCATTACCGGCGAATCGGGCACCGGCAAGGAACTCGTGGCGCGGGCACTCCATCGGCACAGCCCGCGGGCCGCCGGACCGTTCATTGCGATCAATACCGCCGCCATCCCGAAGGACCTGCTGGAATCCGAGCTTTTCGGGCATGAGCGCGGCGCTTTTACCGGCGCGCAGGCGTCGCGGCGCGGGCGATTCGAGCAGGCGGAAGGCGGGACCCTTTTTCTGGACGAGATCGGCGACATGCCGGCCGATCTCCAGGTCCGGCTGTTGCGCGTGCTCTCCGATGGCGAGTATTACCGGGTCGGAGGGCATGCTCCGCAGAAGGCAAGCGTGCGGGTGATCGCGGCGACCCACCAGAACCTCGAGGAGCGTGTGCAGCAGAGACTTTTTCGTGAGGATCTGATGCATCGCCTCAACGTGGTGCGGCTGCGCTTGCCGCCTTTGCGCGAGCGGCAGGAAGACATCCCGCCGTTGGCGCGCCATTTCCTGCATACCAGCGCCCGCGATCTCGCGGTGGAAGCGAAGATTCCTTCTGATGCGGCACTCAAGGTGCTGCAATCCTTCGCCTTCCCCGGCAACGTGCGCCAGCTCGAGAATATCTGCAATTGGCTGACCGTCATGGCGCCGGGCCAGCGCATCGAGATCGCCGACCTCCCGCCCGAGCTGCGCGAATTGCCTCGTGCGCCTGGCGAAGGCGGTTCGGAAAGCAGCTGGCGCGATGCGCTGGATCGCGAGCTCGGCGACGCGCTCAATCGCGGCGAGCGCGCGGTCGGCGATCGCCTGGCGCGCGAGTTCGAAAAGACGCTGATCGTGCGTGCGCTCGCGCATACGGGCGGTCACCGGATGGAAGCCGCCCAATGGCTGGGCTGGGGTCGCAATACCCTCACCCGCAAGATCCAGGAGCTGGGGCTCGAGCAGGAACTGCGCCGGGGGGTGACCCGCGCCGGATGACCTCGCGCGCCGGTTGAACCGGTA
>JBDUCE010000352.1:0-3551 GCA_040003635.1 Betaproteobacteria bacterium | reverse complement strand
GAAGCAAGCGCGCTTGGTTGCACCGGCGCGCGCGGAGTTTCTTGCTGAGGTCGCCACTACAATCAAGCCTAACCCGGCCAAGGAGCACGTTTCGCCGCTGCCGTTGAAGCGGCGACTGCGCGTGCGTTGACCTTTCCACTCTCGGGTTCATCGTCGGCACCAAACATTCGGCGCGTCATTGTTAAGGACTTTCCATTCTCCATCGTGTATCGGCCGGAGGAAGGGGGCATTGTGGTATTCGCGGTTGTGCATCACGCACGGCTGCCCGGGTACTGGCGTAGCCGAGTTTCCGCGCGCTAGTCGTGGGTCGATCCAAAGACCGGCGCGGGGCGCGGAACCGGGCTTCCAATTCCCTGCGAAACCGGCCGATGACGCATGCGCGCCTTCGCCAGATTGACCGTTCATAATCAGGTGCGAGAGGCCGCAGCAAGAACGACTTGTTCTCGGCAACGGGCGGGCCAAGGCCCCACATTGCCGAAACGGGGCTACTCCAGCCTCACTCGAGTCGACGGGAATGGCAGGACGCGGCCAGCAGTGATGGGATATCGGATGAACAGACGCAACGCAGGACTTGTACTACTTTGTGGTCTGCTTGCCTTCGGCGCCGCACCGCGCGCCGCCCTTGCGCAGCAGGCGGGCAAGGTGTACCGCGTCGGTTATCTCAGCACTCCCACCCGCGAGTCCGTGGAGCGCGGGGTCGCGGCATTCTTGCGAAAGTTACGCCAGCTCGGCTGGGTCGATGGCCAAAACCTCGTCATCGAGTACCGATGGGCCGAGGGAAACGTCGAGCGATTGCCTGACCTCGCGGCCGATCTGGTTCGGCGCAAGGTGGATGTGATCGTCGCGCCGGCTGGGTCAGCTGCGCTGGCAGCAAAGAATGCGACGAGCACCATTCCTATTGTCATGATCTTCCCCAGCGATCCTGTCGAGACGGGGCTTGTCTCCAGCCTGAGTCGGCCAGGGGGGAACATCACTGGTACGACCTTCACCGCCGGTCCGGAGATTTTCGGCAAGCAGCTGCAAATTCTGAAGGAGGCCATTCCCCACGCTTCCCGAGTGGCGATCCTCTCGAACCCGGCAGACCCATCATTTGCACTTCAGGTGAGAGACGTGGAAGCTACCGCCCGATCTCTGCGCATTCGCCTTCAACACGTGGAGGCACGAGGTCCGGAGGAGTTCGAGAGCGCCTTTGCCGCAATGGCCCGCGAGCGGGCGGAGGCGCTTCTGGTGACCGGTTCATCGACGTTTCTGGCGCACCGCGCCAAGCTCGCCGAGTTAGCGATCAAGGGGCGGCTACCGACGATGTTGAGCTTTCGGGAAAGCGTCGAGGCGGGTGGCCTGACGGCGTACGCGGTGAACATGGCCGATTTCGTTGGACGCGCCGCTGTGTACGTGGACAAGATCCTCAAAGGCGCGAAGCCCGCCGACCTCCCCGTCGAGCAGCCGACGAAGTTCGAGTTGATCATCAATCTCAAGACCGCCAAGGCGCTCGGTATCATGGTCCCGCGATCGTTGCTGCTGCGCGCGGATGAGGTGATCGAGTGATGACGGCGCGCAACGGACTGTCCTAGCGCTCGCACCCAACGGTGTGCCGTCGTTTTTTACCGCGACGGCACGTCTCGGTGAACCCTTCGCGTTGACAGCTTCTTAGTCTCTCATCGTGGCGATAGGCTCACGAACCGCTGATTTTCGGGACGCTCGGGCTGGATCGAGATCGCGACCAGACGCCCGTTCTCGAAATCGAGCCGGCGCGTACCCTCCAGTCCGCCTGCGTACGTCCATGTCTCGCGCCAGGCGTGTGGCTCGCGGGTGCGGACGATCTTGCCAGGGCGTCCCCAGTGCGGCGTGTTGAGCGCTTCGTCGTCGGTCATCCCCAGCTGGAGTAGGGCACCGCCAAACGAAGCCCTTGGAGCAGAGTTGCTTTGAGGTGCGGTATTGGCGCTTCCGGCTCGCGACATGTTTTCGCCCGGATCGGTAGCGCGCTCTACGCGAGTATCCCGAGCCCGCGACCGATAATCCGCAGGGCTTTCGCTCCTTTCTTCAACTGCTACCGGGGCCGGGAGCGTCACCATCTCTTGGGTCTCGACATCCCGACACGGTGCCGACTGGTAAGTCGTGCCATCGGCCATCACACATTTGTAGATCCCTGCGGCACTCGCGTTCATCGAGAATGCCAAGGCCGCACCAACCACCCATCCACTACGGACCATTGCCGACTCCTGAAGAACGCCGAGCGTTAGTCCGGCGAGGATGGCATGGAATCCGCCCTGCAAGAATGGGTTGGTGTCCGAAGTGCATGTAGGACGAGGGCTTCCGCGGCGTCCGGCATAAGCCGCCGATCCGCGCGTTACCGGCGTGGATGTTCGATAAACCGGTCAACGTGCGAGATCGAACCCGACGCGAGCCGTTGAGCGCTGCTTCGAAAAACAATGCACGCGCAATGTCACGCGCGTTTGCGCTTGGCCGGCGCCTTCGCGGCACCGCCGGAAACCACGCGAAGTGCGGTCTTGCCGCGCGCGGGCGTCGCTGCGGCGCGACGTTGCAGCGGCTTCTTCGTTGCCCCCTTGCCGAGACTCTGTTTCAGCAACTCTGCGAGATCGATGACCTGCGCCGATCGCGGCTGTGCTTCTTCATCCTTGGCGGGCTCGGTGATCCGGTGCGTCTCGCCTTTCTTGATTTTTTCGTGGATGCGAGCGAGAAGGTCGCCATGATAAGTGTCTTTGAAATCCCCAGGCTTCCAGTCTTCGGTCATGTCGTCCACCAGCCGCCTGGCAAGCTCGATTTCCTTCGCTGATACGCCTGCCGCTTTCAGGCCCACGGGGGGCAGCTCGAGGCCGCTGGCCGTGCGAAGCTCGTCGTCGTAGCGCAGTGTGTTCAGCATCAGCGCAGGGCCCTGGACCACGACCGCGGCGAGGTGGTGGGTGGTGCGGATCACCACTTGCGCGATCGCCACGCGTTTGGTCGCACGCAGTGTTTCGCGCAGCAGCGCATAGACCTTCGCACCTCCTCGACCGCTGGGCGCGAGATAGTAGGGGGTTTCGAAAAACTCCGCGGGGATCGCATCCGCCGGCACAAAGGCGTGGATTTCGATGGTTTGCGTAGCCTTGACGTTGGCGCGTTTGAAATCTTCGTCGGAAAGGACAACGAACTTATCCTTCTCGTACTCGTATCCCTTGATGATGTCATCCCACTGCACTTCCTTGCCGCTCTTCTTGTTGTATCGCTTGTAGCCGACGGGCGCGAAGTCGCGCTTATCGAGCATCGAGAAACTGAATGCCTTGCGATCCTCTGCCGTGTAGATCTCCACGGGCACATTGACGAGGCCGAAGGTAATCGCCCCTTTCCACAAAGCGCGGGCCATGATTACTTGCTCCTTGATTCGCCACCGGAACCGGAGGCAGCCACGCATTCAATGCATACCCCCAGCGCAGTACGCCCCTCGATGATCACTCCACATTCCCAGCACGAGGCAAGAAGCAATTCGTCCGAGCGCTCGCAGCGGCCTCCCCGGCAGCCGTCCCGCCGACACGCGTTAAGATCGATGGGGCAAA
>JBDUCE010000351.1:0-3558 GCA_040003635.1 Betaproteobacteria bacterium | reverse complement strand
ACGTGGCCCTGGTACTTGGTGAACTCCTGGAACATCGGCAGCTGGTTGGCTTCCTGGAACCCGCCCAGGCCGATGCCCATCGTGCCGGTTTCGGGCGTGACGATGACCACCGGGCTGTGCGCCCAGTAGGCCGCCGCGATGGCGGTCACGCAGTTGCTGATGCCGGGGCCGTTCTGGCCGATCACCATGCCGTGGCGGCCGCTGACGCGGGCATAACCGTCGGCCATGTGGCCGGCGCCTTGTTCATGCACCACCGGGATCAGGCGGATTCCAGCCGGTGCGAAGATGTCCATCGCGTCCATAAAGGCCGAGCCCATGATGCCGAACATGTCGGTCACGCCGTTGGCCACCATCGTCTCGACGAAGGCCTCGCTGGGCGTCATGCGGGTCGGGCCGGTGGGTGCTGACCGGGTAGGTTGGGTGTCCTTGGCTGCCATGTAGGCTCCTTTGAGTCGTGGGTTGAAATACCGCTGAATGCCGGGTTACGTTTTCAATGGCTGATGGAAAAGTTGCTGCATCCTTGCAACATGCCCGAACCTTAAGAGCACGGCCCGTCGGGACATAGGGCCAGATCGGCGCATCCGCTTGCACCAGTCGCGCCGTGCGGGCCAACCCGCAGTACGGGCGCTTAAGGCACCGGACCGTCACGCCGGACCTCGAAGACTGACGAAGTCCGTCGTCGTGGATAGGCGTTGGGCGCATGAAGGCAGGTCCAGATAGGGAGTACACGGTGCTTTGCTAGATTGGCCCGACGCTCTGGACCACCTCAGCGCGCTTGCGCCGCCGCGGGCATGTTGGCCGGCAGTGCTGAGCGCCCGATGAGGAATGCGCACAATGCCGAGACCACCCCTGCAAAGACCACGTACCAGCAGATCAGCCACGGCTCCCCGCCGCCTTCCCTGAGGAGTGCGGTCGCAATGATGGGAGTGATGCCCGAGGCGAAGATGCCCGAGAACTGGTAGACGAAAGAGATGCCCGTGTAGCGCACCTTGGTGTCAAACAGGTCGCAGAACAGCGCTGCCTCGGGGCCATAGACGCTGGCGTAGAAGACGCCGAAGGGAATGATGATCGCGAGCCACACCAGCATGATGTTGCCCTCGCTGTGCGTCATCAGCCAGAAGCCGGGGAAGGCCGAAGCCGCGGTGATTAGCGCACCCCAGAAGTAGACCTTGGTGCGGCCGATGCGGTCGCTCAGACGACCGAAGAACGGAATGGTGAAGCACATCACCACCGCAGCGGCCATCACGCCGATCAGCGCCTGCGTTCGAGGCAGTTTCAGCGCGGTGGTCAGGTAGTTGATCGAGAACACGCCGAAGACGTTGAAGAACACGCCGTCGATATAGCGCGCACCCATGCCTTTGAGGATATTGCCGGGATAGCGCTTGATCATGTCCATGAAGGGAATTTGCGTCGCTTCGTTGCGCTCCTTGATCGCAGCGAATTCCGGTGTTTCCTTGACCGTCAGGCGGATGTACATGCCGACGAAGACCATCACGGCCGACACCAGGAAGGCGACTCGCCAGCCCCAGGCCAGGAATTGCGCATCGGTCAGTAGCGACGACAGCAGCGCCACCACGCCGGAGGCTAGGCACAGCCCGATTGCCAGCCCGATCTGCGGCAGCGAGGCGAAGAAGCCGCGCTTTTCCTTCGGCGCGTACTCGTAGGCCATCAATACGGCGCCGCCCCATTCGCCGCCGAGGCCGATGCCCTGAAAGATGCGCATCAGCAGCAGCAGCAGCGGGGCCCAGATACCGATCTGGTCATAGGTAGGTATCAGGCCGATCAGGAACGTGGCCACGCCCATGATCATCAGCGTCAGCACCAGCATGCTCTTGCGACCCAGCTTGTCGCCGAAGTGGCCGAAGATCACACCGCCGAGCGGGCGTGTGACGAAGCCGACCGCGAAGGTCGTGTAGGCCAGCAACGTCGAAATCACCGGGTCGCTGCTGGGGAAGTACAACTTGTTGAACACCAGGCCGGCAATGACGCCGTAAAGGAAAAAGTCGTACCACTCGATCGTCGCGCCAATCACGGCGGAGATGACCACCTTGCGGATGGCTTTCTCTTTTTCGGTCCTGGGTTTCATGCTTTGCTCCTGGTGAATTGAGGGTTGGCAGGCGTGGCCCGTGCACCTGGGTGGGGCCGGCTTGCCGGTGGGGAGGCAGGGTTGAGGTGCGGGCGGTCCGGTTCAGCGGCGACGTGCGTCCTCGCGAATCACGTCGACCGCTTTCTCGGCCATCATCACGGCCGGCGCGTTCGTGTTGCCAGAGACAAGCGTCGGCATCGCAGAGCAGTCGATGACGCGTAGGCGGTCGATGCCGTGCACCCGCAACCGGGCATCGACCACCGCGCCGGACGCCGGATCAGGACCCATCGCGCAGGTGCCCGTCGGGTGAAAGATCGTGGCGCCGTTGTCGCGGCAAAACTCGAGCAGCGCGGCGTCGTCGCGCGCGTCCGGTCCGGGCTTGACTTCGCGTTTGATGTAAGGACGCATCGCCGGTGCCGCCGCAATCGCGCGGGCGGCCTTCATGCCGGCCACGGCGGTGCGCCTGTCCAGATCGGTCGCCAGGTAGTTGGGCTGCATCTCGGGCGGCTCGAACGGGTCGGTCGACTTGATCCGGATGTGGCCACGCGACTCGGGCCGCAACTGGCAGATCGACATCGTCATGCCGGAGAAGTTGTGCACCTTGGCACCGGCCATCTCGGCGGACAGTGTGGCGACGTGAAACTGGATGTCCGGCGTCTTCGCTTCCTGTGGCAACGCGCGCATGAAACAGCCGCCCTGATTGATACCCACCGCGAGCGGCCCACTGCGGTAGAACAGCCACTGCAGGCCCAGCTTGGCCTGCCCGACCCATGAGTTCAGGTCGTCATTGGTGGTCGGCTTCGTCGATTCGAAGATCAGCCGGATCTGCAAATGGTCCTGCAGATTCTCACCGACGCCCTCGAGGTCGTGCACGACGTTCACGCCGCGTTGCGCCAACAGCGCTGCCGGGCCGATGCCCGACAGTTGCAGCAGCTGCGGCGACTGGATCGAACCCGCGCTCAACAGCACCTCCCCGCGACAGCGTGCGAACTTGTCGACACCACCCTGCCTGTAGTGCACACCAACCGCCCGGCGCTGATCGAGCTCGATGCGGGTGGCCTGCGCCTCGGTCTGCACGTTCAGGTTAGCTCGCGAGCGCGCCGGCTCCAGGTAGCCCTTGGCCGTGCTCCAGCGCCAGCCTTTCCAGGTCGTGAGCTGGTAGTAGCCGGCGCCTTCCTGCGTGGCGCCATTGAAGTCGTCCGTGCGCGGCACTCCGTTCTGCTCGGCACCGCCGATGAACGCCTCGATGAGCTCGTTCTTCGCGCCGATATCGGACACCGACAACGGACCGTCGCCGCCGTGATAGGGGCTCGCGCCACGCTGGTTGCGTTCCGACCTGACGAAGTACGGCAGCACATCGTCGTAGCCCCAGCCTTCATTGCCAAGCGCCGCCCAGTGGTCGTAGTCCTCGCGCTGACCGCGGATGTAGATCAGGCCGTTGATCGAGCTCGAGCCGCCGAGGGTCTTGCCGC
>JBDUCE010000021.1:0-12061 GCA_040003635.1 Betaproteobacteria bacterium | reverse complement strand
CGCGCGAGCTCCATGTGATTGAGGTAGACGCTGCTGTCGATCCAGCCGAATGCGCGCGGTAGCGGCGCCGCGAGATGGGCCGGATCCACAATAAAAGATCCGTCGACCCGACCGGCCTGCAGCAGCGCATAGAGCGCTTCGAGCTGGGGCGCGATGCGCTCCCAATCGTCCAGCGCGGCTTGCAGCGTCGAGGCAATGCCGTCAGCGCGGACCGCGCGTTGCAGGTCGCGGCTCACGACCAGGAGCGTCCCATCCGGCGTTCCGTCCCGGAGGGTGGCGAGCTTCATTGCGCGGGTTCGAGCGCCGCCGATCGCGCGTCCGGTGCCCGCGCGATGGAAGCGCGCCAGGTCTCGGCGTACCCGGTCACTTCCGCGCCGGCCGGCAGCGCGCCGATTTCAAGGCGATCGAGCGCATCGACCATGACGGAATAGTTTTCGAACGACTTCGCCGGATGCGCGTGCATGTAAGGCAGCACCTCCGGATGCGGTCCATGGGTAATGCCGGAGGGATGAAACGTCATCATGCCGACCCCCACGACGCTGCCGCGGCTGCCCATTTCTCCCTTGTGGAAAAAAATCACCTCATCGTAGTCGTCGTTGCTGTGGAAGAACGGCAGCTTCATGGCGCCCGGGTCGGTCTCGAGCGGACGCGGCACCAGGGTGCAGACGACGAATCGCTGGCTCACAAAAGTACTGCGCACCGAGGGGGGAAGGTGCAGCCGCGCACTGACCACGGGACGAATATCCGCCACGTTCAGCCGTACCGGATGCAGATCGCCTTTCCATCCCATCGCGTCAAGGGGATTGAAGGGATACGTGATCTGTCCCAACCGGCCACCGCGCTTGACGGCCACCTTCCAAATGCCGTCCGTTGCCTGGGAACGAAAGTGCTCGTCCAGACCGGGACGATCGAGCACGCCCGGGTCGAAGATCGCGTGCCGACCCAGCATCCCCCGGTCAGGCAACCCGTAATTGCCACCGGTGGCTTCGATCATCAGAAAATCCGTCGGCTCTGCGGGCTCCAACCGCCACATCGTGCCCCGCGGAACCAGCAGGTAATCGCCGCTGCGATAGGACAGGTGGCCGTAATCGCAGAAGAACTCGCCCTTGCCCGCGTGCACGAACAGCAGCTCGTCGCCGTCGGCATTGCGCACGAGATGGTCCATGGCGCGCGCGGTGCGCCAGAACCTCATCTGCAGGTGCTCGTTACCCACCAGCGCCAGCGCGTCCCACGGGGAATCGGTCACGGTGGCGACGCGCGCAGGATTGAGCGCCCGCGGACAGATGGGACCCGCCACGCTCATCCACGCCGTGGGGGGGTTGCGATGGTACATGTGCGTGGCGGCCCCATAAAACCCATCCCGCCCGATTTCGCGCTCGAAGGAGTTCTCGGGGATGTCCGCGTGCGCCTGGCGCGCCGCCAGACCTTCCACCTGCGGCGTCAAGAAGTTCCAGCTCATCTTAGGCCTCCATTTCGCAACCGCTCAATGCGGTCGCGGCATGCTGAACACCGTGCCGATCACGCCATAGTCGAGATAGCCGAGCCGCGATAACGGCTGCAGCCGCAGCGGATCGACTCTGCCGTCCACGATCACCGCGTCGTCGATGTGCACACCGATCACCTCGCCGATAACGATGGTGGCCGGATGCACCACACCATCACCGCTGGTTAGCGGCACGCTCGTCCGATATAGACATTCCAGGGCCACCGGCGAGCGCTTGACCCGTGGCGGCTTGACGGCCACCGACGCGATCATCTCCAGCCCCGCCAGCGCCGCCTCGTCCACGCCAGGCGCCGCGACAATCGAGGTGGCGTTCACTTCCTCACGCAGCTCGTAGGTCGCCAGGTTGACCACGAACTCGCCGGTCGCTTCCGCATTGCGCTGCGAATCCTTTCGCGTGCTGCTGCCGAACATGACGAAGGGCGGCCTGCCCGACACGGCGTTGAAGAAGCTGTACGGCGCAAGGTTGATGTTGCCCAAGGCATCCACGGTCGAAATCCAGCCGATGGGACGCGGCACCACCAACGCCAGAAATGGATCGTGCGGCAGGTTATGGTTCTTAAGCCGCGGGTCGTAATACATGGACTTATTTGCGACGTGGTCGCTCGGACGTGGGAATATGAAAGCCGCCATCGACGTAGATGTGGCCGCCGGTGCAATACGGAAGCATTCCGGTGGCGAGGGTGCCGACGGTCCTGGCCACGTCCTCCGGAAGACCCAGTCGCGCAATGGGAAACCGGCCTTCCGCGACCAGCACCTCATACATCTCCCAGGCGCTGCGGCTCATCTCGGTCTTGTTGATTCCCGGCCGGATTTCGTAGGTGCGAATGGCGTGCTTGCCGAGGCGCAACGCGAACATCTGCGACATCAATGCAAGACAGGTCTTGGAAAAGGCGTACTCCGGGGAGTCGGTGCGGGCACGCCCGACCGCCCCTGACGAAATGGTGATGATGCTGCGCTCGAGCGGCCGCTTCGCGTCCCCTTCGGCGACCATGCGCCTCGCGATCTCCTGGGTCAGGAAGAAAGTCCCGCGCAGATTTACCGCCATGACATTGTCGAAATCCGCAGCGGTGACGTCGAGCAGATCCTGGCCACGCGTGGCCGACAGCACCCCGGCGTTGTTGACGAGGCAATCCACCGTGCCGAAGGCTCCGAAAATGCGGTCGACGAGCTCAGCGCGGCGATCGATGTCGGCGATGTCGCCAACCACCATGTGTGCGCCGGCGCCGCGCGCGCGTACTTCTCCGAGTGTCGCGGCCGCATCGTCTGCGAGGTCGACGATCACGATGTCGAAGCCGGCGTCGGCCAGCGCGTAGGCGCACGCCTGGCCGATGCCGCGTCGCCCGCCGGTGACCACGGCCACGGGACGGCGGCCGCCTTGGGTATCTACACGCAGGACAGGTTGCATTGAGGAACGCCGCTCCAGGGTTGGGTCAGGGAGAACACCGCGTCGTGCACTAGTTTCAACGCGGCAAGCCGATCGTGATGCCGCCGTCGACCGGCATGTCCATGCCGGTGATGAAGCGCGAATCGTCGGATACGAGAAAGAGCACGGCGCCGGCGATTTCATCGGCTGTCGCGACCCGTCCCATGGGCGTTTTGGCACCCGTCGTCTGCACGTAGGGCTGGCCGGCATTCAATTCGGTGGGAACCACGCCCGGGCACACCGTGTTGACGCGAATGCCCGCAGCGGCAAATTCCAGCGCGGCCACTTTGGCGAGGCCCCGCACGCCCCACTTGCTCGCGCAGTACGCGGCCGAGCCCACACCGCGCAGCGCCGCGTTGGAGGCGATGTTCACGATGGCGCCGCCGCCGCGCTCACGCATGAGGGGAGCAACCGTCTTGATGCCCATCATCGGACCCGTCAGGTTGACGGCGATCACTTTGCTCCAATCCTCCAGCTCGACGTGCTCGATGCCGGATCTGAAATTGATGCCGGCGTTGTTCACCAGAATATCGATCCCGCCCCGCCAGGCCTGAGCTTCCGTCGCCATCGCCTGCCATTGTGCCTGCGAGGTCACGTCGAGATGAATGAAAATGGCCGCGCCGCCGGCGGCAACGATCTCGTCCACGACGCCCTTGCCCCGCTCGTCGAGCAAGTCGCAGACAACGACCGCGGCCCCTTCACTGGCCAATCGCCTGGCCGTGACGGCGCCGATGCCCCGGCTGGCGCCGGTGATGACTGCGATCCTGCCGTGCAGACGCGCCATGATTGAACCTCGTGCGCTCGGAGCCTTGTTGGTAAGTCCGCATTACGGACTAAAACTCAGTATGCGGACAATGGTAGGGGAACGGCTCGGCCGGGTCAAGGCGGGGCGCACCCAAGGTGACGCTACCGGGTGCTCGCGGACCCTTCCACGACGTGCGGCCAGCCGGGATGATCGGAGCGCAGCAGAATCTCCTCGATTTCGCGCGCTCGCTCCTTCAAGACCGGCAGCACCGTCTTGATCATCCCGGCTTTGGCAACACGTCCGGTGTGTGCCCCGACGCTGAGCGCGGCGGCGACCCGGCCCGAGCCCGTTCTGATGGGGACGGCGATCGCTCGCAAGCCCTCTTCGATCTCCTGGTCGATCAGGGCGTACCCCGCTTTTCGCACCTCCACCAGAACCCGCCGCAAGGCTTTTTCGTCCGTCAATGTGTACTTGGTATACGCGCGTCGAACACTGTGCTTGAAGAACGCATCCAACTCCGCCGCCGGCAACGCGGCGAGCAGCACGCGTCCGATCGAGTTACAGAACGCCGGCAGCCTCGATCCCAGGTTCACCTGCAGGCTCATCATGTGCCTGGGCGCCGCCCGTGCGATGTACATGACGTCGCCGTTGTCGAGCACACCCATGGAGCACGATTCGTTAAGAACATCGACCACGGCACGCATGCTGGGTTGTGCGGTCTCCCAGATGCTGAGCGACGACAGATAGGCATAGCCGAGATCCAGCGTGCGCGGTGCCAGCCGGAACCGCTTGCCGTCCGTGTCGACGTACCCCAGCGATTCCAGGGTCAACAGGAAGCGGCGTGCCGTCGGGCGGGTCAAGCCGGTTCGCTCGGCGACCTCTGCCAGGGTGAGGTTGACGGCATCCTTGCCGAAGCTGCGGATGACGGACAATCCTCGCGCCAGTGCGGTCACGAAATCGGGTGCGTCCTTATCGATGGGCATGTTGTCGCTCTCCTACTGAGCTTTTTTCAATATAGCTGACAATTTCCACTCGTCATCCCCGCGAAAGCGGGGACCCATTTGCGTCGCCGAACATGGATTCCCGCTTTCGCGGGAATGACGCAGGTTCGTCGTGCAATTGCGCAATGATCACTAATTGCTGTCATTCAGGTGACACGCGCTGTGGTGACCGGGAGCGATCTCGCGCAGCACGGGCGCTTCCTGCGAGCAGCGCGGCATCGCATGAGGACAGCGCGAGTGGAAATGGCACCCCGGCGGCGGACGCAAGGGGCTCGGCAATTCCCCACGGATGGCGGCGAAGGTACGATGCCGCGCCGTGATGCGCGGCACTTCCGACAGCAGCGCCTGGGTATAGGGGTGATTCGGGCGCGCGAAGATCTCCACCGCCTTCGCCTGTTCCACGATGCGTCCCAGATACATGATCGCAACCCGATCGGAGAGATGGCGGACGACGCCCAGATCGTGGCTGATGAACAGGTAGGTCAGGTTCAGCTGCTCGCGAAGGTCCATGAAGAGATTCAGGATCTGCGCCTGGATCGAGACATCGAGCGCGGCGACGGCCTCGTCGCAGACCAGAAACTCCGGGTCGACCGCCAGCGCACGCGCAATATTGATCCGCTGGCGCTGTCCCCCACTGAATTCGTGCGGGAATCGCCGCTTGTACGCCGGATCGAGACCCGCGCGCTGCAATTGCGCATCGACGTACGCATCGAAATCGCCATCGATCAGCCCATGGACCCGTGGCGCCTCACCGATGATTTGGGCGACGCGCTTCCGCGGATTGAGACTGCCGTAGGGATCCTGGAAAATCATCTGTACCTTGAGCTTGGCTTGCCGCGCCGCAGCCGCGGACATGGCATCCACGCTCTGGCCGCGATACAGCATCGTCCCCTGCGACGGTCGCAGGATTCCGGCCACCATGCGGCCGACCGTCGATTTGCCGCAGCCTGATTCGCCGACCAGGCCGACGACCTCTCCACGCGTGAACTGCAGATCGACCCGATCCACCGCCCGCGCCACGCGCGGCGGCTTCATCCATCCCATTCGCACTCCGAAGCGTGCAATGGCATCCGGCGCGGGACCGAACTGCTTGCTGACGTCGCGCAATTCGATCACGGCCTCGCTTTTCAGTGCACCGTTGGCGCTTTGCGCCGTCAGCCTAAGCGGGAGCGAGCCCTCCTCCGGGCGGCCGGGCGCAGCGCTCATGAAACGGTCATCGGATGGAAGCATCGGAAGGCATGCCCGAGCGGCCGCTCGACACGCGGCGGGTCACGCGTGCACGCATCATCGGCGCGATCGCAGCGAAAGCGGAACGCGCAGCCGGGCGCGAGGTTGCGCAGGTTGGGCGTCATGCCGCGAATCTGCCGCAGCCGCTCGCCGCACGAATTGCTGCTGGGAACGCTGTCGATGAGGCCGCGGGTATACGGATGCGCCGGGGAGTCGAGGACCTCGTCGACGGTGCCACTCTCGACGATGCGGCCTGCATACATCACCGCCACGTCATCGGCGAGCCCGGCGATCACCGACAGGTCATGCGTGATCCAGATCATGGCGGTACCCTGCTCGCGGGCGAGCTTCTGGACTTCCGCCAGGATTTGCGCCTGGATTGTGACGTCCAGGGCCGTCGTGGGCTCGTCCGCCACGATCACATCCGGCCGGTGCAGCATGGCAATCGCGATCGCCACCCGCTGCCGCATGCCGCCGGAGAATTGATGCGGGTACGCCTCCAGTTGTTCGTCGGGAGACGGCATGCCGACCATGGCCAGCGTTTCACGCGCCCGGCCTCGCGCATCGGCGCGACTCATCCGTTGGTGGGCGAAGACCGCCTGCACCATCTGGGTATCGATCCTCAGGACGGGATTGAGGGTCATCATCGGATCCTGAAAGACCATCGCGATGCGGTTGCCGCGCAGATGGCGGATCTCGTGCTCGGCAAGGCCAACGAGATTGCGGCCCTGAAAGAGGACCTCGCCGCCCACGATGCGGCCCGGCGGATCCACCAAGCCGAGGATCGAGAAGCCGGTGACGCTCTTGCCCGATCCTGATTCGCCGACCAGGCCGAGGACGCGTCCCCGGGCGACGCTGAACGAGACTTCGTCCACCGCCTTGACCACGCCCCCGCGGCTCACGAAATGGGTGGAGAGGCCACGCGCCTCCAGCACCGGCATCGTGGTCGACGCACTCATTTGCGAGCGCGCGGATTGAGCACGTCGCGCAATTGATCACCGACGATGTTGATGCAGACGATCGTTACCAACAGCGCAATGCCGGGATAAAGACTGATCCAGTACTTTCCCGACAGCATGTACTGAAAGCCATTGGCAATCAGCAGGCCGAGCGAGGGTTCGGTGACGGGCACGCCGAGCCCCAGGAAGGATAGCGTGGCCTCGAGGGCAATCGCCCGCGCCACCTGGAAGCTCGCGATCACGATGAGCGGCGGCAGGCAGTTGGGCAACAGATGCAGGAACACCGTGCGCCACTTCGGCAACGCGAGCGACTCGGCCGCTTCGATGTATTCCCGCCGCCGCTCGACCAGCGCGGTGCCACGCGCCGTGCGTGCGTAATAGGCCCACTCGACGATGACCAGTGCCAGCACCACGTTCATCACGCCCTTGCCCACCGCGGCGAGGATCATCAGGGCGACCAGAATCGACGGAAACGAGAGTTGCAGGTCGACCAGGCGCATGATGGCCGCATCGGTCCTGCCACCGAAGTAGGCGGCGATCAGGCCCAGGCCGGTGCCGACGATGCCGGCGACGATCGCCGATCCGATGCCGACGCCGAGCGAGATGCGCAAGCCATAGATCATCGCCGAGAGCATGTCGCGGCCCTGCTCGTCCGTCCCCAGCCAGTAGGTGTAGCCGGCCGCACTCGCGCTTCCCGGAGGAAGCCGCCCGTCCACGATATCGAGTTGCATCAGGTCGTAGGGATTCTGCGGGGTGATCCACGGCGCAAAAAGCGCCGCCAGCACGATGATGCAGAACACCGCCAACCCACCGACGGCAAAGCGCGAGGATGCGAACTCGCGCCAGAATCGCCCGATGGACGACTCGTCGGGCGCCAGCGCCGCGAGCGATTCCGGCGCGTTCATGCGTGGCGCCTCATCCTTGCGCCTCGAGCCGGACCCTCGGGTCGAGCAAGGTATACAGCAGGTCGACGATGAGGTTGATCGCCGTGAACAGGACGACGATGACCATGAGGTAGGCGACGATCACGGGACGGTCGAGGGTATTGATGCTGTCGATGATGAGCTTGCCCATTCCGGGCCACGCGAAAACGCTTTCGGTCACCACGGCGAAGGCGATGGTCGAGCCGAGTTCCAGGCCGATCACGGTGACGATGGGGATCATGATGTTTTTCAGCACATGGACCCATACGACCCGGGCGGGGGACAGCCCCTGCGCACGGGCGAACTTGATGAAATCCATCGGGAGGGTTTCCTGCACCGCGGCCCGTGTCAGCCGCAGCACGAGGGAAAGCTTGAACAGTGCGAGATTCAGGGCCGGCATCAGCAGATGACGCAGCCCGTCTGCGGTGAAGAAGGACCATTCGACGCCCAGGACCGCGACCGTCGCACCCCGGCCGGTGGTGGGCAGCCAGCCGAGTTGCACCGAGAAGATCATGATCAGCATGATGCCCACCCAGAATGTCGGCAGGCTGAAGCCGACGATGCTGGTCGCCATGACGATGCGCGATACCTTAGCCTCGGGCCGCAGTCCGGCATACAAGCCCAGCGGAATGCCGATGACGACAGCGATCAGCAGCGCCGCCACCGCGAGCTCGAAGGTCGCCGGAAAGCGCTGGAGAATGAGCTTCAGCGACGGCTCGTTGTACACAAAGCTGCGCCCGAAGTTGCCCTCGGTGATTCCACGCAGGAAGTTGAAATACTGCCGCCACAGCGGCTGATCCAATCCGAGTCCCGCGACCACACGCGTGCGCTCGGCCAGGTCGGCGCTGGGCGAGATCAGCAAATCGACGGGATTGCCAATGACACTCACCGCGACAAACACGATGACGGACATCGCGACGATGACCGACAGCGCCTGCAGCGCCCGGCGGAAGATCCAGTGACTCATTCCGGCGATTCCGTGTGATCCCGCGTAGTGGTCGCGCGTAGTGGTCCCGCGAGGCGAGTGAGCGCGCAAGCGTGAACGCAACGGGCCGCCGCCAAGCCTGCCGCCACGATGGTTGCTGCGCATACCCGGGCATTGTCGCGTTAAACGGACATTTGACCGTTTTGCGATATTAGCATGCCTCGCCCGGGGATTTAAGCTGCGGCCTCCGCGCGCCTTTATTGTCCGGGCCGGCGACGGTCGGCGCAGGCCGAAGCCAGTATTGCCGCATAGGCGCGCGCGGTGTGCGCGGGGGTAAACGCGGCGCGTATGCGCGCTGCTCCCGCCTCCACTATTTTTCGATAACGGGCGGGATCGCCCGAGAGGTTGACGACGGCACGCGCCAGTGCCTCCGGATAACGGCGGTCATAGGTGACACAGGTGACATCGTCCTCGTAGATCGGCGAGGGGCTCGCGGGCTGCGGCACCACCACCGGCAGTCGCGCGGCCATGGCTTCCATGGCGACGAGTGGCGCGGGCTCCAAAAAGGGCGACCAGCAAAGCAAGGCGTCGTGCGCCGCATACAGCGCGGTCAGCGCGGACCGCGTCACCGGTGTGCGCCAATCCACCGCACCGGTCAGGCCGAGCTGCGCAATCCGGCGCTCGATCAGCGCGCGGTAACCGGGTGGGCCGTCGCCGGCAACGATCGTCAGCCGCACGCGAGCATCGCTTTGGCGCAGGCGCGCCACACCCGAGAGCAGCACGTGCAGGCCCTTGTCCTTGACTAGCCGGCCGACATAGAGCAGCTTGCCGTCGAACGGCCGGTCGGGCCGGGCCGTTGCGGGCACCGGGACACCAAAATAGACGGCGTGAGCGGCTTGGGGCGCGAGGCCGGCGCGCACGGTGGCGTCGGCCCACGCGCGACTCGCCAGGATTGCGCAACCGATCCCCTCCGCGCTCGCACGTGCTCCGAAGCACGGATGCGCGGTGCTCCCGCGCCATCGCAACCAGCGCTCGAGCAGCCACGGCATCGACAACTCCGCCGCGAGTCCATCCAATGCGACGGGCACCACGCAGGGATGTCGTGCAAGCGCGAGTGCAAGTCCGCCGGCAGGCGCCTCCTCGACGCAATAGAGCACCACGTCGTAGTCTCGCGCCCCGAGCTGCCGCTCGAGATCCCCGAGCAGGCGCGCGTCTGCGGCGATCGTCGCGCGCCGCACGAACACAGCGCGCAGTGAACGCCGTCGCACAGCGCCGAGCCGCGACCAGCGCGCGACCAGCCAATGATGGCGGTTGAGGCCGGAGAGCGCAGTGCGTGGCGCGGCCCGGGTCGATGCGTCCGCTTCGGGAACGCGGGACGCACCGGTTACGTCGTCGACGTTGAATCCGAGCTCGCGCAGCCCACGCACGACGTCGGCCAGCGCGCGCTCGAGGCCCCCGGTCTGGTGCGCGAACCTCGGTCCGGCGAGCAGCACCGATAACGGCGGCGTTGCACGCACCATCCGTTTCACGCGCCATCGACGCCGGTTTTCGCGATGCGCGCAGGCACGCCCGTCACCAGTACGTGCGCGGGAACCGCGTTGACGACCACTGCGCCCGCACCGACAACCGCACCGGGACCAATCGTCATCTTCTCGCGCACAACGGCACCGACACCAATGTAGGCACCGTCACCCACCTCGACCATGCCGGCGATGACCGCGCCCGGCCCCACCGTGGTATACGCGCCGACGCACACGTCATGGCCGATCGAAGCGGAGCGATTGACGACGACATGCTCGCGCAGATCGGCGTACGCCGCGATTTGCGCGCCGGAGCTGATCAAGCAGCCGGGGCGCAGTTTCGCGCGGCGCGACACGCATGCACTCGGATGGACCAGCGTGGCGAACTGGTAGCCGCGCTGTGCGAGCGATTCGAGACCGCTGCGACGACGATTGCTGACCAACCCGCTGATCACCATCGCTTCGCCGGGAGGTTGTGGCAACGCATCGATGTGAAAGACGGGCAGACCCTCGAGCGTCGTCCCCGGCGCCGGGATTTCAAGGCTGTTGATGAAACCGATCGGCGTGACGCCGCCCGCAAGCTCGGCGATCTCGAGCGCTTGCACGGCAAACGTGCCGCAGCCAAAAATGAGAAGGAGTGGAGTAGCGCTCATGCAAGGCCGCGCCAGGACGGACGAGCGCAATGAATCCTGCGCGACGACGACAGCGACGCTGAGCGTTCAGGATAACGCAAGTCCGACGCGCACCGTGTCAGGTAAGATGCTTTTGGGGAATTGGACGTTCTTTCTCGCCCAGTCATGGAGTTTGCGCCAAATGGCCCGTCTTGCCGGCATCGCTCGCGACGCCCGTGCCGCTCGAAGCTCGATTCAACGCGGTTCGGGGCGTCATGAGTGATCCGAACGCGACGCGTCCCCACGAAACCGCCGAGGCTTATATTCCCGGCGACCGCAGGCACGCGCTCGGCACGGGGCGTGAGCTACCCGACCGCGTTCGTGGCGCGGCCCTGTTTGCAGACATCTCGGGCTTCACGCCCCTCACCGAGACACTCGCCAAAGAGCTTGGCCCACAGCGCGGCGCCGAGGAGCTCACCGCCCATCTCAATCGCGTCTTCCAGGCCCTGATCTCGGAGCTCGACCGTTTCGGCGGCCTCGTCGTCTACTTCAGCGGCGATGCGATCACCTGCTGGATCGATGGCGATGATGGCGCGCGCGCCACCGCCGAGCACCACGCCGGAAAGGGCGAAGTGGTGCTCCACGGGGGACGGCCCCTTCGTGCCATCTCGAAGAGGCTTATTCACTGCGGTAAGCGGGACCGATCGCGCTGATCCACGGCAATGCCTCTGTATCGTCCGCCGCCGCGGGCAATGATCGGGTGGCGCACGCTTTGGCAAGCGACGAGGATCACCCCGCCAGCCGGTGCAGTCCATCCGCCAGATCCGAAAGCAAATCTCCCACGTCCTCGAGGCCGATGTGCAGGCGCAGGCACGGTCCCTCGGCGTGCCACGAGGTCGCCGTGCGGGCGAGTTGCGGCTGGATGGGAATGATGAGGCTCTCGAAGCCGCCCCAGCTGAAGCCCATCCTAAATAGACGCATCTGGTCCAGCATGGCCGCGACACGCGCCTGCGAAACGGGCTGCAGGATCACGCCGAAGAGTCCGGACGCGGCCTGGAAATCACGCTGCCACAACGCATGGCCGCGGGCCCCCGGCAGCGCTGGATAGAGCACCTCTCGCACTTCGGGACGGGTTGCCAGCCAGGACGCGATCTCGAGTGCGCTGCGCTGATGCTGCGCGAGGCGCACCGCCAGCGTGCGCAAGCCGCGGAGCCCGAGGAAGG
>JBDUCE010000350.1:0-3599 GCA_040003635.1 Betaproteobacteria bacterium | reverse complement strand
CGGGTAAACATTGCCAGCATTATAACGGTAAAAATGCTGGGGAGCTATACACAAATAGGGCGAGGGAAGGAATGACCGAATGATTACGCGCCGCGGAGTTGTGCTTGCGCTCGGCGCAGCAGCGCCTTCGACCAAATGCTTCGCTTGCCGCGTGGCGTGAACTTCTGCGGCCAGTATTCTTCACTGTCACTCTTGCCGGTTCCGTCGATCCGGCCGAAGCAGAGCGCCACGTCGAGAGCGTCATCGTAGGTCGCCGTAGGAAGGCCAGACGCCTTCTTCGCCAGGCGCAGCCATGCGCCGGAGGACGTGCTCTGATTTTCGTTGAGGCAGTCCGCCAAGGCCGTCTTCTGCCGGAACGCCAGTACCGGCTTTACGCCTTCGTCGGTCAACACTTGGCGTATGCGGGCGGCGCCTAAGCGGCCGCGCTTTGCTTGCACGAGGTGATCGGCCGCGCGCTTCCGACAACCAGCCGCGTGCAGTGAAGTCATCGAGCAGCGCCTGAAGCTCAGCGGGGCTTTCGACGTGGGAAGCGAGCTTGCGCTCGAGTTCGAGGCGGGTGTGCTCCCGCCGGGCGAGCAGCCTCAGCGCGCGCTCGCGAGGCGTGAGCTCGGTTTTACCCTTCGACCGCGGCGGGCTGTGGTGGTCAACCTTGCGAGCAAAGGGTTGCGTTGCAGGTGAGATGCATGATGACCCCAAAGGCAGTGTTCGGAGCGCGCCAGTGTGCGACAGCGGCGCGCGCCGTGCAATGCCCCGTTAGCGGATCGCCGCAACCTGGTGTGATACCAGGATCTCCCGTGCCTCGCGGGCTGATTGCAGAAGCGCAAGACAGGCTTCCAGGGTGGCCATCCCCCAGCGTCCGTCATGCCGTGTGGGCTGCCGCAGTGCCACGGCCGCATAGAGCTCATCGATGACTTCAGCGCGCGGGATTTCGGGCGCCGGCAGCGCATCCCAAGGGCCTTCAACTCGACAGCGTGCGACAAAGTGGGTATTGTTTTCTACCGGACAGCTCATGGTATGCGGGCCGGCATCAGGCAGCAAGGCCGGTTGTCCCGCACGGAGGAACGCAGTGTTGACCAGGGAAGAAAACGAGTTGCTCTGCCGCGTCGAGGGCGATGCGCCGATGGGGGCGCTCATGCGACGGCACTGGATCCCGGCGTGCATGTCCGAGGAAGTTTCCGAGCCGGACGGGACGCCGGTGCGCGTGCGCATCATGGTCGACGCCGTGCGACGCTTCTTCAAGGGCGAGCCCGCCATCGGCAGCACGCCGCGGCACATTCCGCAGGTCAAGCTGCGTTCGTTCGAGGGCATCGTGCCCAAGACGACGGTGTGGTCCACACTTAACGTGGTCGAGGACGAGTTGGCGGGGCAGCAGCCGGCCACGGCCGGCGAACGCGCCGCGTAACGAACCTGAAGCTTCGGCGATTCGCACGACAAGCGCAGCGGATAAAAGAAACACCGCGGTGGAGATCAGCCGCGAATGGTCGTGTGTCCGGACGACCTGCAATGCCAGGAGGAGTGCATGAAACGATTGTCATGGGTCGGCGTCGGTCTGCTCGCGCTTGGGGTAATGGCGCTCGCGCCGGTCGCCACCGCGCAGGACACCTTGAAACTCGCGGTAGGTCAGCGCGGCAACTGGGATACTTCGGTGGCCGAGATCGGCCAACGGATGGGTATTTTCAAGAAGCAGGGCTTGACGCTCGAGATCCTTTATACGCAAGGCGGCGGCGAGACCCAGCAGGCGGTGATTTCCGGTAGCGTCGACATCGGCGTCGCGGCCGGCATCATGGGTGCGCTCTCCGCCTATTCGAAAGGCGCCCCGGTGCGTGTCATCGGCGCGGAAACGACGGGGGCGAAGGACCTTTTCTGGTATGCCAAGGCTGATTCGCCGATCAAGTCCCTCAAGGACACCGAAGGCAAGTCGATCGCCTACTCGACCAACGGCTCGTCAACCCACGGCATCGTCACCGCATTCATGAAGCAATACGACCTCAAGGCGAAGCCGGTGGGCACCGGCGGGCCGGCACCGACGCTGACCCAGGTGATGTCGGGCCAAATCGACGTGGGCTGGTCCGCCCCGCCATTCGGACTCGACCAGCTCGACGCGGGACAGATTCGAATCGTCGCGACCGGCAATGACGCCGCGGCGTTCAAAGGCCAGACGGTGCGGGTGCTCATCACCAACACCCAAACCCTGCAAGCGCGGAAGCCCGTGCTCGACCGGTTCATGAAAGCGTATCGCGAAACCATCGATCTCATGTACACCGACCCCGCGGTGCTCAAGGTGTATGCCGATTTTGTCGGCATCACCGAGGCCAAGGGCAGGCGCACGCGCGATGATTTCTTTCCGCGCGAAGCGATCGACCCTGATCGCGTGATCGGGCTCGACACCATCGTGCAGGACGCCGTCGTGCTCAAGTACACCGCGGCACCTCTTACCAAGGAACAGCTGACCGAGCTGATCCAGATTTCCCCGCGCCAGTAGCGCAGTTGGCGGGACCTGCCGGCGAGCGCGCAATGGCCAACGATCGCCCTGGCATCACGCCTGAAACGCCGCAAGACGTCGGCAGCGGCGCGCCGCGCTACGGCAGCGATGTGGTGGCCGCCACGCTGCGCGAGCTCCTGATTCCGTTCATCGCGCTCAATCCCGGCGCGAGCTACCGCGGCCTGCACGACAGCCTGGTCAATTTTCTGGGCAACGAAGCGCCGCAGATGCTCCTTTGCCTGCACGAGGAACATGCAGTGGCGATTGCGCACGGCTATGCCAAGGTCACCGGCAAGCCGATGGCGGTAGCGGTGCATTCGAACGTCGGTCTCTTTCACGCTTCCATGGCGATTTTCAACGCCTGGTGCGACCGCATGCCCGTCATCGTGATCGGCGCCACAGGGCCGGTCGACGCGGCCAAGCGGCGGCCGTGGATCGACTGGATTCACACCGCCCGCGACCAGGGCGCGATCGTGCGTGGCTATGTCAAGTGGGACGATCAGCCGGCCTCGCCCCAGGCGGCGCGCGAGGCGCTGGTCCGCGCGGCGTGGCTCGCGCAAACGGCGCCGTGCGCCCCGGTGTACATCAATCTCGATGCCGGAATGCAGGAAGCCCCGCTCGCCGCACCCTTGCCGCCGTTCGACGGCGCACGCCACCGGCCCAGCGCGCCGGTGATGCCGGCGGCAGATCGCATCGCGGCGGCCGCCTCGATGCTGCGTGCCGCGCAGCGACCGGTAATCCTGATGGGCCGCGTGTCGCGCGATCCGGCGGCTTGGACCGCGCGGGTACGTCTCGCGGAAACACTCGGGGCGCGGGTGTTGACGGACTTGAAGGTAGGCGCGGCCTTTCCCACCGATCACCCGCTTCACGCGACAGCGCCCAGCGTGCTGACCAGCGCCGATGCCGCCGCGGTGGTCAATGACGCCGATGTCGTGCTGAGCCTCGATTGGGTCGACCTGGCCGGCACGCTCCAGGTCGCATTCGCGGGGGAGGTTCGCGCCCGAATCATCCAGGTCTCGCTCGACCACACCCTACATAATGGCTGGAGCATGGATCACCAGGGGCTGCCGCCGGTCGATCTCTTTCTTGCCGCGGAGCCGGACGCCGTGGTGACACC
>JBDUCE010000349.1:0-3601 GCA_040003635.1 Betaproteobacteria bacterium | reverse complement strand
GGGACTCAACCCGGAGGACGCCCAGACAATCATCTCGCTGTCCCGATACCAGCGCGACAGTGTCAGCAGCACAGTCAGGAACAGCGTGACCGAAAGCAGGATATTGAAGTAGAAAAGGGCGTTGAAACCGAGGAGCGCGACGATGCCCTCGGGCGCGACAGCGCCGCCGGCAGCCCGTGCCAGCAGGCGCAGCACCAGGTTGGTGAAAAGGATGGCAAGGAGCACCACGAAAAGCCCGACGGCAGTCGCGGTCAGCTCCCGCACCAAACTGCGACGAAAAATCATGACGCCGGCAGAATTTTGACTTTTTTTGCCCTTTTTGCCGATAATGCGGGCCTGTGCGCCTCAGGGCCAAGAAAGGCAACGTCAGGGAGCGGTGGGAGCGATGGAATTTAACATAAAAAGTGGCAGTCCCGAGAAACAGCGTAGCGCCTGCGTGGTAGTGGGCGTCTTCGACAACCGCAAGCTTTCGCTCTCCGCAGAGCTGATCGACCGCGCGTCGAACGGTTATATCAGCGAGATCATCCGCCGTGGAGACATGGAGGGAAAGCTCGGCAGCACCCTTCTTTTGCACAATGTCCGCGGGACGCTCGCCGACCGGGTGCTACTGATCGGCCTGGGCAAGGAGAGGGACTTTCGTGACAAGGAGTTTCGTAGCGCGATCAAGTCCGCGGTCAAGCTCCTTAACGAAACAGGCTCCTACGAGGCGGTTCTTTACCTGACCGAGGAAAAGGTAAAGCGGCGCGAGGTGGCGTGGCGGGTGGAGCACGCCGTGGTGGTGGCCATGGAATCGGTTTACCGCTTCGAGCAGATGAAAAGCCAGCCGACCGAAGTCCGCCGGCCGTTGCGCAAGCTGACGCTTTCGGTGCCGCAGCGTTCCGACCTCGCGGCGGGCGAAGCCGCCGCAGCGCGAGGGCTCGCCATCTCGCACGGCATGGAGCTCGCGCGCGATCTCGGCAACCTGCCGGGGAATGTCTGCACGCCGACCTATCTCGGCGAGCGCGCGCAACAACTCGCGCAGGAGTATCCGGACCTCAAGGTCACGGTGATGGAGCGCCCGCAAATCGAAGCGCTCGGGATGGGCTCCTTTCTATCGGTCACCAATGGCAGCGATCAACCGCCGCGGTTCATCGTTTTCGAATACAACAACAGCCCGCGGAAGTCGAAGCCGGTGGTGCTGGTCGGCAAGGGCATCACCTTCGACACCGGCGGCATCTCGCTCAAGCCCGGCGCCGACATGGATCAGATGAAGTTCGACATGTGCGGTGCGGCGAGCGTGTTCGGCACGCTTCGCGCGGTCATCGAGCTCAAGGCCAAGGTCAATGTGATCGGCCTGGTGGCGGCCTGCGAGAACATGCCTTCGGGAAGGGCCACCAAGCCGGGGGACATCGTAAAGAGCATGTCCGGACAAACCATCGAAGTGCTCAACACGGACGCCGAAGGCCGGCTTATCCTCGCCGACGCGCTCACTTATGCGGAGCGCTACGAGCCGGAGGCAGTGATCGACATCGCCACCCTCACGGGCGCCATGGTGATAGCGCTGGGGCACGTCGCGTGCGGTGTTTTCAGCAACAACGATGCTCTTGCCCGCGCCATCATCGCGGCCGGCGACGATGCCTACGACCGCGGTTGGCAAATGCCGATCTGGGAGGATTATCAGGAGGGTCTCAACAGCAACTTCGCCGATTTTGCCAATATCGCCGGGCGTGCGGGGGGCAGCATCACCGCGGCCTGTTTCCTGTCGCGGTTTGCGCGCAAGTTCGATTGGGCGCATCTCGATATCGCGGGGGTCGCGTGGAAAGAAGGCAAGGAAAAAGGTGCGACCGGGCGGCCGGTGCCCATGCTCACGACCTGGCTCCTGTCGCACACGTCTCCCACACCGTGATGGGCGTTGGCTCGTGACGAGCATCGATTTCTATACCCACTGCGCCGATCCGCTCCAGACTGCGGTCCGGCTCGTCGCCAAGGCGTGGGCACAGCACGGCTCCGTGCGCATTGTCACTGCGGACAAGGCAATGACCGCCAGGCTCGACAGCCTCCTCTGGCAGTGGCCGGCGACCGGTTTCATGCCGCACTGCCAGCTCGACAGCGCACTCGCGGCGGAAACGCCCATCCTTGTCGATCATGCGGCCGAGCATCGCGGACCCAGCTCGGTGCTCGTGAACCTGCAGCCGGCGCCACCGTCGTTCTTTGCCCGGTTCGAACGCCTGGCCGAGATCGTCGGCGACGACGCGCAGTCAACTGCGGCGGGACGCGAGCGCTGGAAATACTACAAGGAGCGCGGCTACGATTTGCGCTCGCACAATCTCGGAGATCGGCCGTGAGCGCTCGCAGGCGTCCGACGATGCACGGGCCGAATGTGCGCCCGGGCATCGCGGGAGGATGAAAGTGTCCACCGCACGCCAGCTCCTGGAAGAGGTCGATGCGCTGATGCGCCGCAATCGTGGTGCGGCAGAAGGTGGAGCGCGTGAGCCGCAGGGCAAGGACTCGGCTGCGATCAACCAGGCGATCGATGCTGCCGAGCGGGTCGAGATCGATCGGCTCGATGCCGCGCGGAACGGCCGGCGTAAAGGCCAGGCGGCGATCGACGCGGCGGCGGAGAGCGAAGCCGCGGCCGCCCGTCATTCGGATTCGTCGGCGGATAGCGCGCGGAACGAAGGTTCCGGCCCGGAGGATATTCCTCTGCTGACCGAGGTGACTGACACGCAGGGCGTCCATGATGCCGGCGAGCAGCGAGTCTCTGTCAGCCACGCGTCGTCTCCGGAATCGCGGCAGCAGCTCGATGATGTTCCCCTGCTGACCGATGCCGTCGATGAAAGCGATGCGCTCACATTCATGGGTGTGCCGGAGGGTTTGGACGAATCGTTGCCGCTCGCGGGTGCGTCGCACGACGCAGCCGATTCCGCGGTGGGTGCGGCTACGCCGGCGTCCGATTCTTTGTCGCACATGGCGCCGATACCGAGGATCGCGGACGATGAGCCGACGATCGAGCGCCGCGTTGCCGATGTCATCGAGGCGCCAGATTCCGTCGCGCCGGAGAGTGATGTTGGCGCGGTATCCCTCGGGCCGGAAAGTGGAGACACCCCGCTCGACGCGGCGTCGTTCGGTATGACGCGAGATGATGAGCCGACGGTTGCACCAGAAGCAGGCGATCCCGCGGCGGAAAGTGTGGAGTGGCTCGGGCAGATGCCGGAAGTGGCGAGCGCACCGTTGACGCCTGACAGCGCGGTGGCCGAGCCGCAATTCGGGGCGCAACTCACGACCGACGGGCGGCTGCAGGGCGATGAAGCCCGCTGGCGCGCGCTGGCCGAAGACATCCGGATGCAGGTGTTGCAACGCATCGACATCTTTACCGATGCCGGATTGCAGGAGCAATTGCGGGAGCGGATGCAGCCCATCGTCAATCGCGCGAGCGCCGAGCTCGTCAACACCATCAATCGCGAAGTGGGCCAGTTGATGCGCGCCTATGTGGCCGAAGCGATCGAGCGCGAGATCGACAAGTGGCGCCACGACACGCGCTGATGGGGTGCATTCACGAACGATGGCATGTTCGGCCATCAGGGCAGGGTTTTTACGTGTAGACGAGTCCTAATTCCTGGCG
>JBDUCE010000348.1:0-3603 GCA_040003635.1 Betaproteobacteria bacterium | reverse complement strand
CATGGCCTTTTTCGCGAAAGCAACGCACGCACGTGTGTAGTGTGAACAGGCCCTAAATGAGCGGGGTACATGAGGATTCCGAGCACCGGGCAACGCGGCAGACGACCGCCGCAGCAGTTTTTCAGAGCGAGACGCTCATGCCGCCGTCGATCATCAGCAGCTGGCCGGTCATGTAGTCGGAGGCGGATGAGGCAAGGAAAACGGCGAGACCAGCGATTTCGGCCGGCTGGCCCCAGCGCCCGGCCGGGGTGCGCTGGCATACCCACGCATCGAACTCGTGATTGTCCATCAGCGCCCGGTTCATCTCGGTGGCAAAATAACCCGGCGCTATCGCATTGACCTGGATGTTGTGGCGCGCCAGCTCGACCGCCATGCCGCGCGTCAATTGGCGCACCCCGCCCTTGGCCGCGGTATAGGGTACGACGGTCGCGCGGCCGAGCTCGCTCATGAGCGAGGCGATGTGAATGATCTTGCCCCGCTTGCGCGCAATCATGCCCGGCAAGGCCGCCTGGGACACCACGAAGGGCGCGGTGAGATTGGTGGCGATGATGGCGTCCCATTCGTCTTCCGGAAAATCCTCCATCGGGTGCCGGCGCTGAATGCCCGCATTGTTCACGATGATGTCGAGTCGCCCGTGCCGGGTTTCGATTGCCGCGATCGCCGCGCGCGCGGCCGTGCGATCGGTCACATCGAAGATGCTGACGGACGCGCGATGCCCGGCCTCCGTCAACGCGCGCGCCGCGGCAGTGAGCTCGTCGGGCTTGCGTCCGCTCAGGACGACCGTGGCGCCGGCCTCGGCCAAGCCCCGGGCCATGGCCAACCCCAGCCCGCGGTAGGCGCCGGTCACGAGTGCGATGCGATCGTCGAGTCCAAAGGGATGGCCGGTCATGGGTGCCTCGCTGGAGCGGAGTGTGGGATTGTAGGTCATCGCGCGTCGCCGTACGGAGACGCTGGAGTGTCGCCCGATGGCGACGAAACCTCGCAAAATTCGCTTATTAAAACTATTTTTGCCAAATGCAGGGTTTGATGCGGGTTAACGGGCGTGCATGTTGCGCGGCTGCGACGGTAAAGTGTTTGAAACCGGCGTCGGCTTCATGTAAAACGTACGGGATGGGAGCCGCTTGGATAGAATGGCAGTCCGTGGTTCCGGGACCAAAAATGCATCATTGCGCCCATCTCATGCCCCAGCGGTCAAGATTCTTCCACCTGGTGTTCGCCGGGCTGATGATGCTTTCAGGACTCGCCAGCCAGGCATGGGCGGTGACGGCGCAGTCGGCCAACATCGGCGCGACAGCCAATTGCGTCTCCAATGCCAACCTGGAATTGTCGTGGGCGGGCGCGGGCAACCATTTCGAGGCCGGAACAGTCACCGACACCGCGGGCAGCACGATCGGCACCTTCGGGCCCGACACCAGCGCCAATGACAACTGGAACGGGCCATATACCAATCCCATCGCCACGGCCCAGCAGGCCGGGCGGCTGATCGGAAGTTATGCATGGGTCGGCGCCAATCCGCCCACGGAAGCGACGGCGGTGGAGTTCTTCGTCATTTACAACTGCTCGACCCGGGTCGTCACCTATCGCTGCTATGGCCCCTACGGCAGATGCCCGAAGACTGCGGCGGTCAACTTGCTGCCCGCGCCATCGGCGCCCATTCCCGCGACCTCGAAGGAGATGCTCGCGGCGCTGATGCTGCTACTGGCGTTGCTGGGCGCCGCACGCGTCCGCCAACGCGCGCGCAAAGATTAGGCGAACGCTTCCGGCGCCCAACCCGCCCAACCCGCCAACGGGCGGGTCAGGCCGCGGCGAGGATCCTGATCGTCTTGGGCGCCGTTCTCGCCCCGCGAAAAGTGGCGAGGAGCTCCGCCTCCTTCGCCTTGGCCTGCTTCAAGTGCCGCTCCTTGACGTGGCCGTAGCCGCGGATGTGCTCCGGCACCTGCGCGAGCTCGAGCGCCACTGACTGGTTGTGCGGGGCGAGGTCGCGCAACAACTCCGCCACCACGGCTTCGTACTCGCCGATCAGCGCGCGCTCCATCCTGCGCTCAGTGGTGCGTCCGAATACGTCCAGGGCCGTACCGCGCAATCGCCGCATTTTCGCGAGCACCCGGAAGGCACGCATCATCCAGGGACCATAGGCCTTCTTGTGCGGCTCACCGGTTTGCGGATCGCGCTGGGTGGTCATCGGCGGCGCGAGATGAAACACGAGCTTGTAATCGCCTTCGAACTGTTGGGCGACCCGCTGCGCAAAATCCGTCTCGGCATAAAGCCGCGCCACCTCGTACTCGTCCTTGATGGCGAGGAGCTTGAAGTAATAGCGCGCGACGGCTTCGGTCAACGCCGTCGAGCCCGGCAGCTTGGTGGCTTCGGTCGACCGCACCCGGGCGACGAGCTCGGTGTAGCGTTTGGCGTACGCGGCGTCCTGGTACGCGGTCAGGAATGCTTCGCGGCGATTGATGGTCTCCTCCAGCGACTCCGAGAGACGCTGCGACTCCGGCTTGCGATTGGGAATGGCCGCCGCCGTGACGCGCGCGGGGTCCACCGCCGCGAGCCGCCCCCAGTGGAAGCTCTGCCTGTTGGCATCGATCGCCGCACCGTTCAACTCGATGGCCCGCAGGATGGCCGCCTCGCTCACCGGCAAGAGGCCGCGTTGATACGCGAACCCCACCATGAACAGATTGGTGGCAATGGAGTCGCCCATGAGGCCGGTCGCGAGCTTGGTGGCATCCAGAAACTCCGCTTCACCGGTGCCGACGGCGTCCTCGATTTCGCGCTCCATCGATCCCAATGGAAACTTGAGATCCGGGTCACGCGTAAAGCCGGCCGGCATTACCAGGGCCGTGTTGACGAGCGCCTTGGTGACGCCCTTTTGCATCTTGGCGAGTTGCTCGTACCCGATGCCGGTCAGGATGTCGCACGCCAGCACGAGCTTCGCCTCGCCGGCGGCAATGCGGGTCGCGTGCAGCGCTTCGGGCGCGTCGGCAATGCGCACATGCGACACCACCGCGCCGTTCTTCTGCGCGAGCCCGGTCATGTCCAGCACGCTGCAGCCCTTGCCTTCGAGATGCGCCGCCATGCCGAGCAAGGCGCCGATCGTGACCACCCCGGTGCCGCCGATGCCGGTGACCACGATGCCGTAGGGATCGGCGGTCGAGGCGAGCGCGGGTTGCGGCAGCGTGGGGAATTCGCCGGCTTCCGCTTTCTGGGGTTTGCGCAGGCTGCCGCCTTCGACGGTGACAAAGCTCGGGCAAAACCCGTTGACGCACGAGTAATCCTTGTTGCACGAGCTCTGGTCGATGGTGCGCTTGCGGCCGAACTCGGTTTCAAGCGGTGCCACCGACACGCAATTGGATTTGACGCCGCAGTCGCCGCAGCCTTCACATACGAGCTCGTTGATCACCACCCGCTTGGCCGGGTCGGCGAACTTGCCGCGCTTTCTCCGCCGGCGTTTTTCGGCGGCGCAGGTCTGGTCGTAGAGCAGGACCGTGCAGCCCGGGGTGTCGCGCAGCGTCCGCTGCACGGCGTCCAGATCGTCGCGATGATGAACGGTAATGTCGGAGGCAAAATAACCGGAGGGATATTTGTCCGGCTCATCGCTCACCACGA
>JBDUCE010000020.1:0-12207 GCA_040003635.1 Betaproteobacteria bacterium | reverse complement strand
CCGCCAGCAGCCCCCGGCGATCCGCGACCAGCAGGCGAATGCCGGCATCGAACACCCCTTCGACGTCGGGCGCCCACTCGACATCGATCAGCTGATCCATATCCGCACGCTGCTTCTTGAGGGTCAGGCAGTCACGGTTGTGCACGAGCAGGCCCTGGCTCTTGCGGAATTGTCCGACCACCTTGTCGCCCGGAATCGGCCGGCAGCATTTGGCGTACTGGATCGCCACGCCCTCGACACCGCGCAATGTCAGGCTCGGCTTGCCGGGTCCCGAAGCGGGCGCCGCACCAGCACCCGGCGCGTCGTCGGCGTGACCGCTGGTACGCGTGAGGGCCTGCGCGACCACGAACGAAAGTCGCTTGCCGAGACCGATGTCGGCGAGGATCTCGAGATGGCTTTTCGCAGCGTACTCCCGCGCCAGCGCTTCCCAGCGGTCCCAGGTCACGGCCTCGGGCGCGACCTTGAGCGTCATCAGTGCCTGGTTCAAAAGCCGCTCGCCGAGTGCCGCCGATTCCTTTTGTTGCAGGCCTTTGAGGAAATGGCGGATGCGCGAGCGCGCCTTGCCGGTGGCCACAAACGACAGCCACGACGGATTCGGACGTGCCGCGGGTGCGGTGATGACCTCGACCTGATCGCCGCTTTTCAATTCGGTGCGCAGCGGCATCTGCTCGTAATTGATGCGCGCCGCGACGCAGTGATGGCCGATGTCGGTGTGCACCGCGTAAGCGAAATCCACGGCGGTGGCGCCGCGCGGCAGGGCCATGATCTTGCCCTTGGGCGTGAATACGTAGATTTCCTCGGGAAAGAGGTCGCCCTTGATGTTCTCCAGGAATTCCTTGGAGTCCCGCGATTCCGACTGGATTTCGAGGAGGCTTTGCAGCCAGCGATGCGTCTCGCGCTGCGCTTCCGCGATGTCGAGCTCGCCGCCTGATTTGTAGAGCCAATGGGCGGCGACGCCGGCTTCGGCGATGCGATGCATGTCGTGAGTGCGGATCTGCGCTTCCAGCGGCGTGCCGAACGGACCGAACAGCGTCGTGTGCAGCGACTGGTAACCGTTGGCCTTGGGGATGGCAATGTAATCCTTGAACTTGCCGGGGATCGGTTTGTAGAGGCTGTGGAGGACACCCAGGGCCGCGTAGCAGGCAGTGGCATCGGGCACCAGCACGCGCACGCCATAGATGTCGAACACCTGGGCGAAGGTGTAGTGCTTCTCGCGCATCTTCTTATAGACGGAATAGTTGGTTTTTTCACGGCCGGAGACGTTCGCCGGAATGGCGGTCCGCACGAAGCCGTCGCGAATGACGTCGAGCAGCCGGTTCATCACTTCGCGCCGATTGCCGCGCGCGGCCTTGATGGCGTTGGCGAGGATCCGGAAGCGCATCGGGTTCAAGTGCTTGAACGCGAGGTCCTGCAATTCGAGGTACAGCGCGTTCAAGCCAAGGCGGTGGGCGATCGGCGCATAGATGTCGAGCGTTTCGCGCGCGATCCGCCGGCGGTGCGTCAGCGCCATCGCATCGAGCGTGCGCATGTTGTGCAAGCGATCGGCGAGCTTGATCAGGATGACGCGCACATCCTGCGCCATGGCCAGCAGCATCTTGCGGAAATTCTCGGCCTGCGCCTCCTCGCGGGAGGTGAACTCGATCTGGTCGAGCTTGGACAGTCCGTCGACGATATCGGCGACCGGCTTGCCGAAGGAGTGCTCGATCTCGGTCTTGGAGACCTTGGTGTCCTCCATCACGTCGTGGAGGAGCGCTGCGGCGAGGCCCTGCGCATCCAGCCGCCACTGCGACAGGATGCTCGCGACCGCCAGCGGGTGCGTGATGTAGGGTTCGCCGGACTTGCGGAATTGCCCGCGATGCGCGGACTCGGAAAACTCGAACGCGCGCTCGACGAGCGCGACGTCGGGCGCCGCGAGATAGTGTCCGAGGTGTCGGGTGAACTCCGCGATTTCGGACATGCCTCGCTGCCCCGTCAAGGGCCCTGGTGCGTCAGCTTTGGCCCTTGAGCAGCAGTTCGATGCCGACGCGGCCGGCGGCGATCTCGCGTAGCGCGATCACCGTGGGCTTGTCGCGATCGGGATCGAGGAGCGGGGCCGAGCCTGCGCTCAACTGGCGCGCGCGGTTGGTGGCGGCCAGGGTCAGCTCGAATCGGTTCGGGATCTTGTCGAGGCAATCGTCGATCGTGATGCGGGCCATTGGGGTCTCGGTGAGAACTGGGTCAGGGGGCGAAGAGCGAGCTCAGCAGCGACTCGTGGCGCACGCGCTGCGCCGCGGTGCGCAGCCGACTTGCTCGCACCACTGCGGCGAGGTCATCGACGGCCTCGGCAAACTCCTGATTAATAATAACATAATCGAACTCGCCACAGTGACGCATCTCTTCCTTGGCCGCTTCGAGGCGACGCGCGATGACCGTTGGCGAATCCTGGCCTCGTTTTTCGAGACGCTCCCTGAGGAGTGCAAGGGAGGGCGGAAGGATGAAGATATGCACTGCAGTAGGGATCAGCCCGCGCACCTGGGCCGCACCCTGCCAGTCGATCTCGAGCAATACGTCGTTGCCGGCCTCGACCTCCTGGCGCAGCCACGTTGCCGACGTCGCATACCAGTTGCCGTGGACATGCGCGTGCTCCAGGAACTCCCCGGCCGCCTGCAGCGCCAGAAAACGCGGCTCGTCGATGAACTGATAGTGCACGCCGTGAATTTCGCCGGGACGCGGCGGGCGCGTGGTGTACGAGACCGAGAGCCGGAGGTTGCGCTCGCGCTGGAGCAGGGCGCATACAAGGCTCGTCTTGCCCCCGCCCGAAGGCGCGGCGACCACGAACAGCGTGCCGGCCGGAACCGCGGGCGCGGTGGAGGGTGTGCCGGCGTCAGCGGCGGCGTCACTCAAGGTTTTGAACCTGCTCGCGCATCTGCTCGATCAGCACCTTGAGCTCGAGGGAAGCCTGCGAAAGCTCGGCATCGACGGACTTCGATCCCAGGGTGTTGGCCTCGCGATTGAGCTCCTGCATCAGGAAGTCGAGCCGCTTGCCGGCGGCGCCGCCCGCTTCGAGCACCCGCCGCACTTCACTGACGTGGGTTGAAAGGCGCGCGAGCTCCTCGGCCACGTCGACCTTGGTCGCGAACACGGCGAACTCCTGTTTCAGGCGGTCGTCGTCGGCATCGAGGCCCGCTTCACGCAGGCGCGCGCCGAGCTTGTCCATGAACGCGGCGTGGACTGCGGGAATCCGCGGTGCCACCCGCGCCACCTGGACTTCGATGGCCGTGCAGCGCTCGTCGAGCACGGCCGCGAGCTTGGCCCCTTCGCGCTCGCGCGACGCCGCAAGATCGGCGAGCGCCTGGCCGAGGAGCGCATGCACCTTGATCGCCAGCGTTTCGGGAGGCACTGTGGGCTCGGCCAGCACGCCTGGCCAGCGCAGGATCTCGGCCACCGACAGGGGTGTCGCTCCCGCCGCGTGGCGCTGGATATCGTTGGCGGCTTTGGCGAGCTGCTGCACGCGCGCCTCGTCGATGGCAAGCTCGGCCGCCCCCGGCGCGCTGCGATTGATCGCGATGCGGCACTCGACCTTCCCGCGCTTCAACTGCGCGCTGAGGCGCTCGCGCAGCGACGATTCGAGCGCGCGCAACTCATCGGGAACCCGGATCTGGAGATCAAGATAGCGATGATTGACGGAACGCAACTCGACCGAGAGAGCGAGCCCCGGCAAATCCGCGCCAACCGCCGCGAAGCCGGTCATGCTCAGGATCATCGACTTTTTGTGGCAGATGTATGCACTTTTTCCGGCTTTACTTTGCCGGCTTGGTTGTCGAGAATGTATGCGTTATCCCTCCGCGGCGCAAGCCGCAGCGCATTTACTGGCACGCGAATTGCGAGCCAGCATCTGTCGCGCTATAGCCCGCCTTCCACCACAATAAACGCATGGCCGTCACCAACCAGGCTCTGTCCGGAGGCTACCAGTTGCTGAACTACCGGATCGACCGGCAGATCAGCCGTGGCGGCTTCTCGATCGTCTATCGGGCCTTCGACGAGACCGGCGCCGCGGTCGCGATCAAGGAATACCTGCCGGCGTCGCTGGTGTTGCGCACGGAAGGAGACATCGTGCGGGCCAGCTCGATCGAGAACCTCACGTCGTTTCGTTACGGCATGAAATGTTTTTTCGAGGAGGGCCGGGCGCTCGCCAAGATCAATCATCCGAACGTGGTGCGCGTGCTGAATTTCTTTCGCGCCAACGAGACCGTGTACATGGTGATGCGCTACGAGCGCGGGCGCACGCTCCAGCAACAGATCCAGATGCGCCAGGACCAGATGTCGGAGCGGCTCGTGCGGCACGTCTTCATGCATCTCCTGAACGGCTTGCGCGAGGTGCACACGCACAAGCTCCTGCATCTCGACATCAAGCCGGCCAACATCTACT
Source organism: Betaproteobacteria bacterium (assembly GCA_040003635.1). Classification (GTDB taxonomy): domain Bacteria; phylum Pseudomonadota; class Gammaproteobacteria; order Burkholderiales; family Casimicrobiaceae; genus CAIWHR01. The sequence goes on along the minus strand of JBDUCE010000020.1, from coordinate 7,799 downwards.
TGCGCACCGACGGCTCGCCGGTGCTGCTCGACTTCGGCGCCGCGCGCCAGACCCTCACCACCAATCGCCCCAAGCTCGCACCCATGTATACGCCCGGATTTGCTGCGCCGGAGCAGTACCGCGAGCCGGACCGGCTGGGTCCGTGGACCGATGTCTACGGCGTGGGGGCCTCGATGTTCGCGTGCCTCGCCGCCTTCGCCCCGCAGGCGGCCGACGCGCGGCTGCAGGAGGACCATCTCGTTCCGGCCAGGAAGATCTGGTCGGGCCAGTATTCGGACAACGTGCTCGAGGTGATCGACTGGTGCCTTCGCCTCGACCCGCTCGAGCGCCCGCAAAGCATTTTCGCGCTGCAAAAGGCGATCCGCGACATTCCGCCCCGGAAGCGCAAGCTTTCCTTTTTTGACGCGCTGAAGCGTCGACTGTTCACCGAGATCGGTGCGTAGGGCGCCCTCGCTCACGCCACCGGTCAGCACGCGACATGCAGTTCACGATCTTTCAGGAAAGCCGCAAGGGCTCGCGCAAGGTCAACCAGGATCGCATCGCCTACACCTTCAGCCGCGATACCCTGCTGCTGGTGGTGGCCGACGGGATGGGCGGCCATGCCGGCGGCGAGATCGCAGCCCAGATTTGCACGAGGCTTTTCATCGAACGGTTTCAGCAGGAAGCGAAGCCTTTTCTCAGGAACCCGCTGAAGTTTCTGCGCGACTCGATGGTGCGCTCGCACGCGGCGCTGGGGTCTTATGCGAACCAGTTCTCGATGCTCGAGACACCGCGCACGACCTGCGTCGCGTGCATCGTGCAAGGCGGCAACGCCTATTGGGCCCACGTCGGCGATTCGCGGCTTTACCTTTATCGTCAGGGTACGCTCATCAGCCAGACCAAGGACCACTCCAAGGTCCAGTACCTCATCGACCAGGGCATCATCGCCCCCGACGAGGCCGCCGTGCATCCCGATCGCAACAAGGTGTTCAGCTGCCTGGGCGGGCTCGTGGACCCGGTGATCGATCTGTCGAAGCGGGTCGCCCTTCACAGCGGCGACATCCTGCTCCTTTGCACCGACGGCTTGTGGAGCACGATGGCGAAGGAGGAGATCGCGACTTGGCTCACATCGACCCCGATTCTCAAGTCCGCGCCGCTCATGCTGCGCGAAGCAGAAAAGCGCGGCGGTCCGGATTGCGACAATCTTTCCGCGATCGTCGTCCGCTGGGGACCGGAAAGGCTCGCCGACGAGCCGTCGACGATCACCGAAACGATGGTGCTGGGCGAGTTCCAGACTCAGATCGACCACACCGTGACCCTTGCCGGCCGCAAGGGTGCCCAGCGCGATCTCTCCGACGACGAGATCGAGCGTGCAATCGAAGAGATCCAGTCCACGATCCAGCGCTACCGGCGATGATCGCCAGGAGATAGAATGGCGTTACGCCGTCGTCAGAACGCCTCATGCGCCAGATCATTCTCGATACCGAAACCACGGGCCTCTACCCCGAACAGGGTCATCGCATCATCGAGCTGGCGGCGGTCGAAGTCGTCAACCGCCGGCCCACCGGCCGTACGGTCCACTTCCATCTCGATCCCGAGCGCGAGATCGACGCCGGCGCGACCGAGGTCCACGGCATGACGTGGGAGGCCTTGAAGGGCAAGCCGAAATTCCGCGAGGTCGCGGCCGAATTCCTCGATTTCGCGCGCGGTGCCGAATGGGTGATCCATAACGCCCCGTTCGATGTCGCCTTCCTGGATGCCGAGCTCGCTCTCGCCGGCATGCCGTGCTGCGCGAGCACTTGCGGCCAGGTGGTCGATACGCTGGCACTGGCGCGCGACGCGTTCCCCGGCAAGCGCAACAACCTCGATGCGCTGTGCGAGCGCCTCGGCGTCAACAATGCGCATCGCACGTTGCATGGGGCGCTCCTCGACGCGCAATTGCTCGCCGAGGTGTATCTCGCGATGACGCGCGGCCAGGAAACGCTCACCATCGACATGGCGAGCGCTTCGCCGTTCCCGGCGCTCGGCCCCGCCGAGGGCCTTGCGAGTGCGCCGCTGCGCCTGGCGCTGGTCGTACTCGCGCCAAGCGAGGACGAGCTCCGCGTGCACGGCGAATATCTCGCCGATCTCGATCGTGAATCCAGGGGCCTCTGCGTGTGGCTTGCGCTCGAATCCGGACCGCCGCCGGTCGTGTTCGACGCCGAGGTGCCGCCGGCGCAGCTCGTTCCCGACAATCTCGAAGCGGCGGCCGCGTAACCAGCGACTCACGCCCCGCGAGCTCGCCGCGTCATGCGGCACCGCGCTGTCGGCAAAATCATCCGCAGGTCAACCGTCATGGACGCCCGCACTTTGCAGTCCGGCCCGGACGCCACCGGGACAACTCCGCAGGCGAGCCGCCCTGGCACGTCCGCCGCCGACGCCCAGCCGATCAATCGCGAGCTGTCGCTACTCGCCTTCAATCATCGCGTGCTGGCGCTCGCAAGCGACGCCGATACGCCGCTTCTCGAGCGGCTGCGCTTCCTGTGCATCGTCGGCAACAATCTGGACGAATTCTTCGAAATCCGGGTGGCCGGAATCAAGGAGCAACTGCGGGTCCGCATGCCGCCGGCGCGCCTCACCCTGCAGGAAGCGCGCGGCCTGCTGCCGTTGATCGGCAGCGAGGTGCGTACCCTCATCGACCAGCAATATCGCCTGCTGAACGAGCAGGTGCTGCCCGCGCTCGCGGCGGCGGGCGTGAGGCTTTTGCGTCATGCCGACCGGACGCCGGCGCAACGCGCCTGGGTGACGCGCTATTTCAACGAGGAGGTTCGACCGCTGCTCACGCCGATCGCGCTCGATCCTGCGCATCCCTTTCCGCAGGTGGTGAACAAGTCCCTGAACTTCATCGTCGAGCTTTCCGGACGTGACGCATTCGGTCGCGATTCCAGTGTTGCGATCGTGCGCGCACCGCGGCTCCTGCCGCGCGTCATCCGGCTGCCGTCCGACGTGGCGACGGAGCAGAGCTTCCTGCTGCTGTCCTCGGTAATCCACGCGCATTTGCAGGATCTTTTTCCGGGACGCGAGATGTTGAGCTATTCCCAGTTCCGGGTGACGCGCGACGCCGACCTGTGGATCGACGAGGAGGAATTCAAGAACCTGCGCAAGGCGTTGCAAGGCGAGCTGCCCCAACGGCAATTCGGATCGGCGGTTCGCCTGGAGGTGGCCGCGAACTGTCCCGATCGCCTGGCGCAACTCCTCCTGGCGCAGTTCGATCTTGGCGGTGACGATCTCTACCGCTGCGACGGCCCCGTGAACATGATGCGGCTGGCGTCGCTGATCGACCAGGTCGAGATCGACGCGCTGAAATACGCGCCATTCACGCCGGGGCTGCCCGATCGGCTGCTCGGCCAGACCGACGTTCTCGCGGCCATTCGCCAGCACGATATCCTGCTGCACCATCCGTATCAGTCCTTCGAGCCGGTGGTGGAATTCATCCGGCGCGCCGCCGAGGATCCGGATGTCGTCGCCGTGAAGCAGACCGTCTATCGCACCGGCGTCAATTCCGCGCTCATGGAGTCGCTGATCGTGGCAGCGCGTCGGGGCAAGGAGGTCACTGTCGTGGTCGAGTTGATGGCACGCTTCGACGAGGAAGCAAACATCAACTGGGCCGAGCGCCTCGAGCAGGCCGGCGCCCAGGTCGTCTACGGCGTGTTCGGCCTGAAAACGCACGCCAAGATGGCGCTCCTCATCCGCCGCGAGACCGACGGGCAGGGCGCCACCCGCCTGACGCCCTACGCCCACCTCGGAACGGGCAATTACCATCCCCACACCACGCGGCTTTATACCGATTTCGGCCTGCTGACGGCGGACCCCGGGATCTGTGCCGACGTGAACGAAGTCTTCCTGCACATCACCAGCCTGGCGCGCGCCAATACCCTCGATCGTCTGCTGCTCGCCCCTTTTACAATGCACGAGCGGATCCTGCAGATGATCCGCCGCGAAACGCGCATTGCGCGCGACGGCCGCCCGGCGCGCATTCGGGCGAAGATGAATGGGCTCCTCGAGGAGCGCGTGATTCGCGCGCTTTACGCGGCCTCCCAAGCCGGTGTCCGCGTCGACCTGCTGGTGCGCGGCGCGTGCGCGCTGCGCCCGGGCGTTCCCGGGTTGTCGGAAAACATCACCGTCCGTTCGCTCCTGGGACGCTTTCTGGAGCATCACCGGGTCTGGCACTTCGAGAACGGCGGAACCCACAGCGTGTGGCTTTCGTCGGCCGACTGGATGGGACGCAACCTTTTTGGTCGCATCGAAGTCGCCTTCCCGGTGTCCGATCCCGAGCTTGCGCGCCGCGTGATCGAGGAAGCGCTGGAGATGGGACTGGCAGACGAAGCGGGCACCTGGGAACTGCAGTCCGACGGGACCTGGGAGCGCTGTCGTGCGGATCGCCGGCAGCCTGCGTGCTCGGCGCAGCAGAATCTTCTGGCGCGGATGCGTGCTGCCGCAGAACCGCCATGATCCGCGCCGGTCATCGGCTGAAGGCCGGTCACCCCCTAACCCTGCAGGGATAGCGATGGATCTTATTCTATGGCGTCATGCCGATGCGGAGGACGGCGAGCGCGACCTCGAGCGCCGCCTGACCAGGAAGGGCCGTGACCAGGCAGCGCGGGTGGGAGCATGGCTCAATGCGCATCTTCCTCCGGACACCAGCGTGCTCGCCTCACCGGCCGAGCGCACCCTCGAAACAGCCCGGGCAGCGGGGCGGCCCTTCAAAGGCGTAGCCGCGCTCGCGCCCGGCGCACCGGTGGCGGCGGTGTTATCCGCTGCGCATTGGCCCAACGCCCGCGACCCGGTCCTGATCGTCGGACATCAGCCCACGCTGGGTGGCGTGGTGTCCTTCCTCATTGCGGGACACGAGGATTATTGGACGGTCGGCAAAGGCGCGGTGTGGTGGCTTAGCAACCGCGACCGCGGTGGACAGACGGCGGTGGCGGTAAGGCTGGTCCTCGGGCCGGATTTTGTTTGATTGCGTGTTCAGCGATTCCTTGGCCTCGCCTGCTGGACCTGGCACCCGCGCTGCCGCCGCGCCAGCAACGCCAAGGGCGCTGCCAAGGCCAATAGCGCCAGCGACCCGGGCTCCGGCACCTGTTGCGCGCTGGTCACGCGCCGCGCGGTGATCTGGTCCTGCCGGTCAGGATTTTCGAGGCGCACAACGAACGCGGTGCCGAGGCTGTCGGTATTGGCCATCGCGTCGCGAAAAGCGGTCAAGGCATTCGTGGTCGGCGCATCGATGCCCGACGCCGAAAAGGCGCCCGCGCTCAAGTCCCAGCTCGAGTCGTAGCGTGTTTCCCACAGGCCGATCTGGATGGCCGCGGCGATGTTCACGGCGGGTATCGAATTGGGGCCGAGCACACGAGGACCCATCGGGTATAGCCACGCATACGGATTGGTACCGTTCCCCAGCACGGAATTGACCGCACCCAGAAAATCCAGCGTGGCCGCGCTCACCCCGGCGCTGTTCAGCACGTAGCGAACTGTGTCACCGCCGGAGAAGTACTGCGTAAGCTCGTAGCAGTAGGTATACAGGCTGCCGTCCGTGCCATCGACGAGATCGGCAAACGTGAGATCGACCAGGTTGCCGGCTATGCCATGGTAGCGATCGGGAGATGTGGTCCCGCTGGAAGTTCCCATGCCGGGAGGCGTGACGATGAAATTGATCGAATCCGTAGGTCCCGCAGGATTCTGCGGATTCGCGTCCCAGAGCAGATCGAGGCTGGCGGCATTGCAAAGCGCGGGAACCAGAACCGACGCGGCGGCGGCAAGCATGCGAAGCGAGGCGTTCAAGGCAAGACTCCATTGGTTGCGACGGAGTCTCTTCAGCAAGCCCCGAGCCACATTGGTAATGTAATGATTAGTAATGTTTTATTCACCTCCCGTGGCCGTGAAGACCAGGCCCTGTATGTGACCCCGACATTGAACGGCTTGTCTCGAACAATGCGACCCAACGAGTCTGCGCGGCGGCCCGCTGTATAGGCGTACGCGGCGACGCCGGCGCCTGCAGTGGCCGATGCTAACGCCACCCAAAACCGGCTTCGCTCCACTGCGTGGATTCCCGCGCGAGCAGGTACATGGTGAGCGGATGCGCGTTGCGCCATTGCACGGGGAGTGCGAAACACAGCTTCGGAACCATCGCCGCATGCCAGCGCGGCAGCGCAATTTCTCGTCGCGAATGATGCAGCAGGACGGCCACGCGCAATGCAAAGAGCTGGGCCCGAAACGTGACGTCGACGAGCGCAGGTGCCATCTTGTCCAGGCCGCCGCGGCAACCGAGTACCAGGAACGAAAGCCGCTGCTGCTCCCGGGCCGAGAATCCGGGCATGTCCGCGTTCTGCAGAATGTAGGCACCGTGCTTGTGGAAGCCGGTATGGGAAACGGAGAAGCCCGATTCGTGCAACAGCGCGGCCCAACGGAGCTGCCGGATCGCGGTGGCCTCGGGGCCTGCGCCGAGCTTTTGATAGATCGCGACTGTCAACGTTGCAACGCGCTCCGCCTGCGCCCGGTCGACTCGGTAACGGGTTGCGAATTGCTCCACGGTCGCCTCCCGTGCGTCCTGGTGCACGGTGCGTCCGAGCAGGTCATACAGGACGCCCAGGCGCAATGCTCCGCCGACGGGATCGATGCGGTCGACTTCGAGCTCTTGCATCGCGGCGACCATCAGGGCGAGGCCGCCCGCCAGCACCGGCGCACGCTCCGACTTGAGTGCGGCGAGATGCAGCTCTCGCACGTGACCGGCGCGAATCATTCGCTTGCGCAACGCGAGCAATCCCGCGATCGTGATGCCGGCGGCCGAATAACCGTTCTGCTCGAGGATGTCCGCCAGTGCAAGGGCGGTACCCGACGACGCATAGGCGGCGCCCCAGTGCGCCCGCCCGAACGTGCTGGCCAAGGCTTCGATTTCCGAGCGCGCCGCGGTCTCTGCGGCCTTGAACGCCGCTCCCGAAAGGCTCCCGTCGGCAAAAAAACGCTGCGTCATGCCGACGCATCCGATGTCCAGCGATTCGAGCTGCAGCGCGTCGGGGCCGAGGCCGATGATGAACTCCGTTGATCCGCCGCCGATGTCGATCACCAGCCGCGGCTCGGACGCCGGTGGCAACACGTGGGCGACGCCGACGTAGATGAGCCGCGCCTCTTCGCGCCCGGTGATCACATCGATTGGAAAGCCCAGCGTTCGCTCCGCGCTTGCCAGAAACTCCGCTGCGTTCGCCGCGACCCGAAAGGCATTGGTGGCGACGGCGCGCACGGCCGAGGGATGCAACCCGCGCAGGCGCTCGGCGAAGCGGGCGAGACACGCGAGCGCAGCACGCTGGGAGTGACGTGTCAGCCGGCCCCGGGCATCGAGCGCAGCGCCCATGCGCAGTGTCTCGCGCCAGGTATCCAGGCGATAGATCTGGCCGGCTTCGACGCGCCCGAGCTCGAGCCGGAAGCTGTTCGAGCCCATGTCGATGACAGCGAGCGTCGATGCGGCAAGCGAAGAAGGCGACACGGTAGGCTGTTGGAAAAAACGCGCGCGGCGCAGCGCCGCAGTGGGCAGTCGGATCCCGACGAACGCGCGTGGCGAGAGCCTAGCAGAAAGCACGCAATCACTTGGCGGCAACCGCACCCGCATGGTTTTCGCCGGCCCTTCCTGCTACGCTCGGCAAGTTTTTTCAGGAAGTGGGCGGCGCCAATTCTCCCCTTCTGCGTCCGGACACCCGTGCGGCTTCCTCTGATCCCCGATCCCTGATACCTGATCCCCGACCCCGCCATGCCCGTCGATTACCTGCAGAAGATTCTTACCGCCAAGGTCT
>JBDUCE010000347.1:0-3630 GCA_040003635.1 Betaproteobacteria bacterium | reverse complement strand
ATGAGATAGAAGTATTGCTTCATGCCCGCGCCATCGATACGAGCACGCTCACGTTCATCGGCAGCTCGCTCGGCGGCTATTACGCGACCTGGCTCGCGGAGCGCCACCAGGCACGCGCGGTGGTTATCAATCCCGCGGTGCAGCCGCAGGCATCACTTGAAACCTTTCTCGGCCCGCAACGCAACCCCTACACCGGCGAAGCGTACGTGCTGACTGCCGCCCATCTCGACGACATGAGGGCGCTGCGGGTCGTACGCATCACCCACCCGCAGCGATATTTCCTGCTCGTGCGCAGCGGCGACGAGCTCCTCGATTGGCGGCAAGCGGTCGCCTATTACGCCGGAGGGTGGCAATACGTCGCCGGGGGCGGCGATCACGGTTGGACGGACTTTGCCGGTGAAGCAGCATCGGTGTTGCACTTTGCGTGCAGCGCGGCATGGCATCCGCGGTGACACGATCATTCAAATAGGTGTCCAAAACGACACCCAATTGAGCTTGCCAAGGCCATGGGGGGGCTCCAATATACGGCGGCTCCTCAACATAAGAACGATAAAACATGAAGTTATTCGCGGCGCTACGAAAAATCAGGGAATTCGAAAGACTTCAGCTAACTTTCTTCAAGGCTCTTCTCGATTTCGACATCATCATCGAGATCGGATACGCACAAGAGCAGAACCAGCCGATCACGCCCAAGAAGCTCTTTCTTCTGAACCTAAGCTCGCTCACGACGGTACGCCGCAGATTGGCGAAGCTTATCGAACAGGGAATCGTCATCCGGCGCACCAATGCGAACGATCGCCGCTCTTCCATCCTCACCATTTCGCCTTCCAGCCACCGGCTGCTGGGCAAATATGGGAGCATGCTCACGGCTGCTTCGGCCGCGCTTTGAGCATCAGGCAATAGTCGCATGACGGCCGGCGCCGATCCTCCGTCCATCGAACTCCTGCGCCGCGAGAACGCCAAGCTGAAGGCCGAGCTTGCCGAAGCGCGCTGGACTGCCGCGGGCTATCGGGACCTCGTTACCGCCGCCGCCCATGAGATCCGGACGCCCCTTCATGCGCTCGGGCTTCATCTCGAGTTGCTCCGTCGGCTATCCAGCCGCGAAGGTGGGCAAGCGTTAAAAAATCAGATCGATCTTGCCAAGCGCATCCTGGAGGGCTTTGTCAGGCGGACCTGCGGCTTGCTCGACGCGGCGCGCGTAACGGCCGGCGCTTTCGCTTTGAATCCAGAGTCCGTCGTACTCAGCGAGGCCGTTTCGGCAGTGGTGGAGCTCTACGCGGCCAAGGCGGATTTTAAGCAGGCAACCATCGAGGTGACCCTCGAGCCGGGACTGGTCGGACAGTGGGACCGCGGCGGGGTCGAGATGATCCTCGCCAACCTCGTTTCCAACGCCTTGAAGTACGGCGACGGCGCTCCGGTGGAGATCAACGCCCAGGCGGACGGCGCTGGCAACGCCGTCATCCGCGTCATCGACTCGGGTCCGGGCATTGATGATGATATGCGCAGGCATCTCTTCGAGAAGTTCAGCCGGGCGGTGCCGCCGGACAGCACGATTGCCGGCTACGGGCTCGGCTTGTGGATAACCCGGCAACTCGCATCGCTTCACGGCGGATCGATCACCCTCGATGACGGGCCAACCCGCGGCACGACCTTCGTCGTCACGTTGCCGCTAAGGCAGGACGCCACGCTGCCTGCCAGGAGGTCGGGGTGAGACTCGAAAAAATAGTGACCGGCGTCCCTGGACTTGACCAGATCGTCGGTGGTGGCTTGCTGAAAGGGGGCGTGTATCTGGTGCAGGGCGTTGCGGGCGCCGGCAAGACCGTACTCGCCAACCAGATCGCGTTCAATCGTGTCGCCGCCGGCGGGAAAGTTAGCTACGTCACGCTGCTGGCGGAGTCGCACGCCCGGATGATGCAGCACATGGAATTGTTTTCTTTTTACAAGGAAGACGCGATTCCCTCTGCGCTGCACTACGTCAGTGCTTTCGATGCGCTGACGAAGGAAGGGCTGCCGGGCGTGGTGCGCGTGCTCGGCGAGGAAATGCGCCAGCGCAAAGCAGACCTCATTGTCCTGGATGGCCTGGTCACCGCCGCCGGCGCCTCCGGATCACTGCAAGATCTCAAACTTTTTGTGGGTCAGATTCAAGCGCTGTCGACGCTGACCGGATGCACCACGCTGCTCCTCAACAGCCTGGGAGCCGTCACGCATTTCAGCCCCGAGCAAACGATGGTCGACGGCATCCTGTTGCTGCGCCAGCAACTCGTCAGGTTGCGCCACGAGCGTACGCTGGAGATCACCAAATTTCGCGGTTCACTCGTGCTTTACGGGGCCCATACGTTTCGTATCGGCGATGATGGCATCACTGTGTTTCCACAGTTGGAAGGTGCCCACTCGCCAGCGCTTTCGCGGGGAGCCATGACCGGGCGCATCAGCACCGGGGTGCCGGGACTGGACGAAATGCTCGGAGGCGGTTATCCGCCGGGCAGCGTGACGGCAATCACCGGCCCGGAGGGGGCTGGCAAAACGCTGTTGGGACTACAGTATCTTGCAGGAGCGAGCGTGCGCGAGCCGGCGCTTCTGTTCAGCCTGAACGAGTCGGGCGAGATGGCGGAAGGGATTGGCGGGGCCTTCGGCATCGATCTGGCAGCCCTGTGCAAAAGCGGAGCACTGCATCTGGCAGGGCAGCCTCGTTTCGGCGAATCGCTCGACGAGGTGGGCTATCGCCTGTTGCAGGCCGTGCAACGTTCCGGAGCGCGCCGTTTGTTCATTGACGGGCTGGTTTCGGTCATCGCGACACCCGCGTACCAGGAGCGCGGCGCCGCGTTTTTTGAAGCTTTGTTCCGGGAACTGCGTCGGCTCAGGGCGACCAGCGTGTTCTCGGTTCGTTTGAGACTGGATGGGACCGCGCCGCTGCTGGATGAGGAAGTCTCGCCGCTTGCCGACAATACCGTGCGGCTCCGTGTGTTGGAGCGAAGTCACACCATGGTGCGGACCGTGTCCATTGGCAAGGTACAGGCGAGCCGTCACGATCTGTCGGTTCGCGAGTTGGAGCTGACGCCGTCGGGTCTGCGGGTGGGAGCCCGGCTGGCCGACGCGTCGGGACGTCCCGACCCTTGACCGCCCCAATGGCACGGGTGCTTCTCGTCGAGGATGAGCAAAGCGCAGCCGAGGTGCTGGCGACGATTCTCGAATTCGAAGGATTTGGCGTGACCTTGGCCGCCAACGGCAAGCGCGCCATCGAAATGCTCGACGAGGTGCAGCCGGACCTGATCATCACCGACTTCATGATGCCGGTCATGAACGGCATCGAAATGGCCCGGCGGGTGCGTGCGACGCCGGCCCATGCCACCCTGCCGATCCTGATGACCAGTGGCGTACCCGATGAGGCGCTGCGAGAACACGCGTCCCTGTTGTCGGCGTTTCTGCGGAAGCCGTTTCAAATCGAGGCGCTGCTCCACCTCATCGACCAGGTACTTCCCGACCGGCGCCGGGCGCAGCATTCGATTTAGCGGTTCGCTCGGGCGCCTGGCGATTTTGCTACTACAATGCCTGCCGATGAATCGATGCGCTCCAGCGGAGGGTGGATTTTCCACGCTCGCCACCTCAATGTTCCGCCACGGGCTCCGGCTG
>JBDUCE010000346.1:0-3631 GCA_040003635.1 Betaproteobacteria bacterium | reverse complement strand
TTTCGCCGGGCGTGGATTTTTTCGAGGCGCTCGAGCAAACGATTCGCACCAGCTTCCCGAAGCCCAAAATGCTGATCATCAACTTCCCGTCGAACCCGACGGCGCAATGCGTCGATCTGCCGTTCTTCGAGAAGATCGTGGCCCTGGCCCGGGAGCACGGCATCTACGTAGTGCATGATCTCGCCTATGCCGACATCACGTTCGACGGCTGGAAGGCCCCGTCGATCATGCAGGTGCCAGGCGCGCGCGACGTGGCGGTCGAGTTCTTCACGATGTCCAAGAGCTACAACATGGCCGGCTGGCGGATCGGATTCATGGTCGGCAACAAGGATCTGGTGAACGCGCTGGCGCGCATCAAGGGGTATCACGACTACGGCACGTTCACGCCGATCCAGGTCGCCGCGATCGCGGCACTCGACGGTCCGCAGGATTGTGTCGCCGAGATTGCCATGAAATACCAGAAGCGGCGCGACGTGCTGGTCAAGGGGCTGCATGAAGCGGGATGGATGGTCGAGAATCCAAAGGCGTCGATGTACGTATGGGCGAAGATTCCCGAGCACTACCGCGCCGAGGGTTCGCTCGAATTCACCAAGCGGCTGCTGGCCAAGGCGCAGGTTTCGGTGGCACCCGGCATCGGGTTCGGCGAGTACGGCGACGACCACGTGCGGTTCGCCCTGATCGAGAACGAAGCGCGCACGCGCCAGGCCGTGCGCTGCATCAAGAAGATGTTGCGCGAGGACGGACAGTGACCGTCATCGCATGTGCCCGCGTGCGGCCATGAAACACGCGGCGATGAAGCCCATCCAGGTCGGACTCCTCGGGATGGGGACCGTGGGGCTGGGCACGTGGACGGTCCTGCGCCGCAACGAGGAAGAAATCGTGCGGCGCGCGGGACGCCCCATCCGCATCACCCGGATCGGCACGCGCTCGCCCGACAAGGCGCGCGCGGCGACCCACGGCGTGTCCGGCGTGCATCTCACCGACGATCTCGAAAGCGTCGTGCAGCACCCGGACGTCGACATCGTGGTCGAGTTGATCGGCGGCATCGAGCCGGCGCGCACGCTGGTGCTGCAGGCCATCGCCGCCGGCAAGCACGTCGTCACCGCCAACAAGGCGCTCCTCGCAATGCACGGCAACGAAATCTTCGCCGCCGCCCATGCCCGGGGCGTGATGGTGGCGTTCGAGGCCGCGGTGGCCGGTGGCATCCCGATCATCAAGGCGCTGCGTGAAGGCCTGACCGCGAACCGGATCGAATGGATCGCGGGCATCATCAACGGCACGTCGAATTTCATCCTGTCGGAGATGCGCGCCACGGGCGCCAGCTTTGAACGCGCTCTCGCCGAGGCTCAGGCACGTGGATATGCCGAAGCGGATCCCACCCTGGACGTCGAAGGCATCGACGCCGCGCACAAGCTCACGATCATGTCGGCCATCGCGTTCGGGGTGCCGATGCATTTCGATGCGGCGTATGCGGAGGGGATCTCCAGGCTCACGCGCGAGGATATCCGTTACGCCGAAGAGCTCGGCTATCGCATCAAGCTCCTGGCGATCACCCGGCGCGCGAAAGCGGGCATCGAGGTGCGCGTGCACCCGACCCTGATTCCCGCCAAGCGCCTGATCGCCAATGTCGAAGGCGCGATGAACGCGGTGCTGGTGCAGGGTGATGCTGTCGGACCCACGCTATATTCGGGTCCCGGCGCGGGGGCCGAGCCTACCGCCAGCGCGGTCATTGCCGACTTGGTCGACGTGACCCGCATGCATACCGCCGACCCCGAGCATCGCGTGCCCCATCTCGCTTTCCAGCCCGATCAGCTTTCCGATACGCCGTTCCTGCCGATGGGCGAGGTGGTGACAAGCTACTACCTCCGCCTGCGCGTGCTCGACCGGCCCGGCGTGCTCGCCGACATCACGCGGATTCTGGCCGACCGCGAAATATCGATCGACGCGATGATCCAGAAGGAGCCGCCGGAAGGCGAGGATCAGACGGACATCATCCTGCTCACCCACCGGACCATGGAAAAGCGCGTCGTAGATGCCATCGCGCATATCGAAGCGCTTGCAACCGTGCGGGGCAAGGTCGTACGCATTCGCCTGGAAGCGCTCAACTGATGCGCTACGTTTCCACGCGCGGCGCATGGGCAGGCAGCCCGCAGCCGTTTTCCGCCATCCTGCTCGAGGGCTTGGCGCCGGATGGCGGCCTGGCGGCGCCGGAAGCATATCCGCGATTCACGCACGACGAGCTTCAAGCGATGCGCGAGCTCTCTTACGGCCGCCTGGCGCAGGCGATCCTGTCGCGTTTCATCACTGATATTCCAGCCCCCGATCTCTCCGCGCTGATCGACCGCACGTACACCGCCGCCCTCTTCGGCAGCGACGCGATCACCCCGCTTACCACGCTCGAGCCCGGCCTGCATCTGCTGCACGCATCGAATGGCCCTACCCTGGCTTTCAAGGACATCGCCCTGCAGCTTCTCGGAAACCTGTTCGAATATGTCCTGGAGCGCGAAGGCCGCGATCTCAATGTGCTCGGCGCCACTTCGGGAGACACCGGCAGCTCCGCCGAATATGCGCTGCGCGGCAAGCGCCATGTGAACGTCTTCATGCTCTCGCCCCAGGGCCGCATGAGCCCGTTCCAGCAGGCGCAGATGTATTCGTTGACCGAATCCAACATCCACAATATCGCGATCGAGGGCGTGTTCGACGATTGCCAGGACATCGTGAAGGCGGTGAGCGCCGATGCCGCGTTCAAGGCGCGCTGGCGGATCGGCACCGTCAACTCGATCAATTGGGCGCGCGTTGCGGCGCAGGTGGTGTACTACTACAAGGGCTACTACGACGTAACGGAAATGGTCGGCGAGCCAGTGGATTTTGCCGTGCCGTCGGGCAACTTCGGCAACATCCTCGCCGCGCATGTGGCGAAGGCCATGGGTCTGCCGATCCGGCGGTTAGTGCTGGCAACGAACGAGAACGACGTACTGGATGAATTCTTCCGCACCGGTCGCTATCGGCCCCGCGCGGCCGCCGAGACCCACGCCACCTCGAGCCCGTCGATGGATATCTCGAAGGCGTCGAATTTCGAGCGCTATATTTTCGATGTCGTCGGGCGCGATGCAGGCGTGGTGCGCAGTCTTTGGGACCAGCTCGGACGCGAAGGCGGATTCGATCTTCGGGCGACGCCTTATTGGTCGGATGTAGCCGCGTCCGGATTCATTTCCGGCACGAGCACGCATGCCGACCGCCTCGCGACGATCCGCCAATGCGCGCGCGAATTCGGTGTGGTCATCGATCCGCATACGGCCGATGGCGTGAAGGTTGCGTTGGACCATCGCGACCGTGAGGTGCCGATGGTGTGCGTGGAAACCGCGCTGCCCGCCAAATTCGCCACCACGATCCGCGAGGCGCTGGATCGCGACCCTGATTTGCCGCAGGCGTATGCCGATCTCCTGCAACGTCCCCAACGCTGCACCGTGCTCCCTGCCGACGTTGAGCACGTGAAAGCGTTCATCGCGGCGCATGCGTCACCGCTTCGAAGACTACCGAATGAGTGACAAGCGTTGCAAGAAGCCCGTCATTCCCGCGAACGCGGAAATTTAGTCACGCGTCACCGCTTGAGGACTACCGAATGAGTGAC
>JBDUCE010000345.1:0-3658 GCA_040003635.1 Betaproteobacteria bacterium | reverse complement strand
TATGGGTCGCTCCTGTGGAATCCCGTGTTTCCGGTGGCGGAAATGCGTCCGGCGACCGTACGCGGGTTGCATCGGCACTTCTGCCTGTGGTCCCTCGCCTCGCGCGGCACGCTGGCTGCGCCCGGCCTGGTGCTCGGGCTCGATCGCGGCGGCGTGTGCCGCGGCGTGGCATTGCGCCTGCCGGCGCCGCTCGCGCTCGATGAGCTGCATCTCTTGTGGCGGCGCGAGATGGTGGTCGGGTCCTATCATCCGCGCTGGGTGAATTGCCGGACGGCCGACGGCCGGAACGTTACCGCGATCACGTTCGTGGTCAACCGCAAGCACCCGCAGTACGCCGGCAAATTGCCGCTCGACGCGCAGGTACAGGTGCTGTCCACCGCCTGCGGAGCGTTCGGCTCCTCCGGCGATTACCTCGAGCGAACGCGCGTGGCCCTCATTGCGCACGGCATCACCGACGCGCATCTGGACGCCCTCGCGACCCGCATCGCGCAGCGCTGCGGCACGCCACCCGCAGTGGCCGCGACGGCGGCGCCGGAGTTGTAGTTGCGATGCAAATGTTGTCGCGGTCGCACGGGGCCGTCCTCCAGCCTCAAGCCTTACCGCAATGTTTCGCCGACAGCGCTATATCGTCATGTGCCGTCCACCATCGACATGGATCGTCTCGCCGGTGACGTAGCCCGCATCGGCCAACAGGAAATGCACGGCGCGCGCAATGTCCTCCGGCGCACCTTCACGGCGCAACGGCGTGTGCGAAATGATCCGCTGGCGCGAAAGCTCGTCGAATGATTCGTCGTCCGGCCAGAGAATGGGCCCCGGTGCCACGGCATTGACCCGCACCTCCGGCGCGAGCTCGCGGGCCAGGGAACGCGTAAGGCCGACCAACCCCGCCTTGGCCACCGAATACACCACATAGTTCTTGAGTGGCCGTTCGGCATGAATATCGGTGATGTTCACGATGGCCCCGTGCGCTTCCCGCAGTGCGGGTGCGGCGGCTTGCGACAGGAACAGCGGAGCCCTGAGATTGGTGCCGATGAGGTCCTCCCAATCGGCCGGCTCGATCTCGCCCACCGGGGTCTGGAAGAAGGACGAGGCGTTGTTGATGAGGGCATCGATCCGACCATAGGTCTGGATCGTTTGCTCGACCATCGCCGGCAATTTCGCCAGATCGAGCAGATCGGCCTGGATCAATGCGACGGAATCGGCACGCGCGTGATTGAGCTCCGCCTGCAGCAGCCGCGCTTCCCCCGCCGAAGAACGATAATGCAGCATGAGGGTCGCGCCGGCCAGGTGCAGCCGGCGGCAGATCGCAGCGCCGACCCGCTTGCCGCCGCCCGTGATCAGCACGACTTTTCCCTGCACGCCGCACTCCCGGCATTCAAGTAGACTCGGTGCAATCTAGCACAACGATGCAGCGACCGCACCCGACCTGCGACGGTCGTGTCGCGACCAGGCGATCCTGAACAACCTGCCGCCCCCCGATGCCGATGCCCGTGCCCACAGCGCACGCGTCGTGGCGCATATCCGCGCTGCGATCGCGGATGCCGGCGGGTGGGTTCCGTTCGACCGGTACATGGCGCTGGCACTCTACAGCCCGGGTCTCGGTTATTACGCTGCCGGGGCGACCAAGCTCGGCCCCGCCGGCGACTTCACCACGGCTCCGGAAATGACGCCGCTCTTCGGCCACGCGATGGCCAAGCAGGTGGCCGCGATACTCGCCGCCACCGAAAGGCGGCAGGTGGTCGAGCTCGGCGCGGGTACGGGTGCGCTTGCCGCGTCGCTGCTAGGCGGTCTCGAGGCGGCATCGTCATTGCCTTCGCGATACCTCATCCTGGAGCCGAGCCCGGATTTGCGCGAACGACAGCGGACCACGCTGGCAGCCCAGGCACCGCACCATGCCGCACTCGTGGGATGGATCGACACGTTACCCGCAAGCGTCGAAGGCGCCGTGATCGCGAACGAAGTGCTCGACGCCATTCCCACCCACATCGTGTGCCGGCGGCAGGGTGCGTTCTTCGAGCGCGGCGTGGCCATCGCGCCCGAAACGTCGCCGTTGCATCAAGGTTTCGTCTGGACCGAGCGACCCGCGCCCGCTCGCCTGGCGGCACTCGCGCAATCGCGATTTCCCGATGTCGACGACTACCTGAGCGAGCTCAATCCCGCGGCCGAAGCACTGGTGGAGCACCTCGGCAGGCGTCTTGACTCCGGTGCCGCGTTGTTCATCGATTACGGATTTCCGGCGCACGAGTACTACCATCCTCAGCGCGCCGCCGGCACTCTCATGTGTCATTACCGGCATCATGCCCACGACGACCCGTTCGTTTATCCCGGCTTGACGGACATCACCGCGCACGTCGATTTCACCGCCATGGCGTCGGCGGGGCAGCGGGCCGGATTGGAGGTTGCGGGTTTTGTCGCACAGGCGCCGTTTCTCCTCGGCTGCGATCTGCTCGACGGGCTTGCGACCGTGGGCCCGCCGGAATCGGTTCCTTACATCAAGGCCGCATCACAGGTCCAAAAACTTCTTTCGCCGGCGGAAATGGGAGAGCTGTTCAAGGTATTGGCATTGAGCCGCTCGCCGGGTATTGCCTGGCCGGGATTCGCGCTGGCTGACCGCCGGCATCGGCTTTGAAGGCAGGGTCGGAGTCAACGTTGGCGAGCTCGCCAAGGAACTACCATGGTGCGCGAAAGTCGACTCCGATCCTACGTCCTCATCCATCTTCGGGAGCTTCCCAATGACGATCACCTGTTTCATCCGCTATGAAATCGATCCGTTCCAGCGCGATGCCTTCAAGGCGTACGCCAGGAACTGGGGCAGCATCATTCCTCGATGCGGGGGCCACCTGGTCGGCTATTTCCTTCCTTACGAGGGAACGAACAACGTGGCATGGGGCCTGATCGCGTTCGACTCCCTGGCCTCGTATGAAGCCTACCGGGCGCGCTTGAAATCGGATCCGGAAGGAATTGCCAACTTCACCATGGCACAGGAGAAGCGACTCATCCTGCGCGAAGAGCGCAATTTCGTGGAGGTCGTCGACGGCACCTTCGGCATTCCCGCGATCGTCACCGGAGCAGCGTCGTGATCGCCGTCATTTTCGAGGTCTGGCCGCACCCACACACCAAACAAACCTATCTGGACATGGCGGCGGTACTTCGGCCGCGACTCGACCAGATCGATGGGTTCATCTCGATCGAGCGCTTCCAGAGCCTCACCGATCCGGAAAAACTGCTTTCGCTATCGTTCTGGCGCGACGAGGAAGCGGTGGCGCAGTGGCGACAGGTCGAGGCGCATCGGGATGCGCAGGCGGCAGGGCGCGCTGCGGTGTTCAAGGACTATCGCCTGCGCATTGCCGCCGTGGCGCGTGATTACGGTCTGCAGGAACGGGAACAGGCACCGAGCGACAGCCGCGACGCGCACGGGTAATCGTCATCGCCGCACCAGTGGGGATCCGGACTGGCGTATCCTGCGCTCGGTCAGACGGCAACGCATGACGCCGGGAATCTGCGGTTGCCGTCACCTGTTGCCGTAAGCGTCATCAGACCGACTGACGCGTATCTTGTAACACTGTGGAGGGTTACCAAGCGTGACAGCAGTTGCAAAATTGCCGTCATTCCCGCGAAGGCGGGAATCCAGCGTCTTTCGACGCACGCCACTGGGTCC
>JBDUCE010000344.1:0-3675 GCA_040003635.1 Betaproteobacteria bacterium | reverse complement strand
CACCGGGAACCACCCTTTGCTTCGTGCCGCCTCATTGGCAACTGAGGCCATCCATCCCGAAACCCCACCGTCGCAATCGCGCGCGACTTGTTCAGAGGTTCCTTAGTGGCCGCGCAGACGCCGCTCCCTGCCTTCATTGCCAAGGTGCTGGCGTGGCTGCCGGTGACGTTCGCGGTCTGGTATTTCGCATCGCCGTTGCTGCTGTGGCCCGTGCGCTGGCTGCTGGAGGCGGTGGTGCAGACAGGGTTGCGCGATCTCGTGCATGATGTCGCACAGAACCAGGCGGTATTCGTGTTTGCGACCACGCTGCACCCGGGCGAGGCCCTGGCGGCGACAGGCAACATCACGGTCGAAGTGAATGGCCTGCTGTATGCGTTCGGGATGCCGCTTTTTGCGGCGTTGACGCTCGCTGCCGCCGCGCCCCGGCGGGCCCGGGTTCTCGCAATCGGCTATGCCGTCCTGTTGCCGGTGGTGGCGTGGGGCGTGCTCGCGGACTTCCTGAAAAACGTGGCGATCACTTCGGGACCGCTGGTGGCATCGCAAACCGGATTCTCGGCGTTGCAGCGCGAGATCATCGCGTTCACCTTCCAGTTCGGCTCCCTCATCCTGCCCACCGTGATACCCGCGATTGCCTGGGTGATGACGCATCGCCGCTTCCTGGAGCGCCTGCGCGAGCCGGCGCAACCGGCGGCGGCATAAGGTTCCCCAGCGCAGCCGGCGGACACCGAAGGCGTCACGCCCTGCCGAGCGCGTCCTTGCGCTCCCGCTCCCGTTCCCGCAAGATGCGCCGCTGCACCTTGCCGGTGGTCGTCATCGGCAACGCGTCGATGAATTCGATCTCACGGGGATATTCGTAAGGCGCCAGAAAGCTTCTGACGTGCCGCTGCAAATCCTCTTCCAGCGCGCGTGACGCCGTGTGTCCTGCGGCCAGCACGATGAACGCCTTCACTACATGGCCACGCGTCGCATCGGGCGACGGCACCACCGCGGCATTCGCCACCGCGGGATGACGCACGAGGCAGTTCTCGATCTCGGAGGGGCCGATGCGGTAGCCCGCCGATTTGAACATGTCGTCGGCGCGGCCCTGGTACCAGAGATTTCCCTCCGCATCGCGCTTGGCGAGATCTCCGGTGCGGCACCAGTCCCCTGTGTATTTACCGATCGTGCCTTCGCGGTTGCCGAAATATTCGAGGAAGAAGACCGGGTCCGCGTGGCCATCAGGTGCGATGCGGTGCACCGCCACTTCGCCGATGTCACCGGCGGGCACTTCGCGGGCTTCGTCGTCGATCAGTGCGATGCGATGCCCGGGATACGGCCTGCCCATCGATCCCGGCCGTGCCGGCCACAGCGCATGCGAATTGCCGACGATGTAATTCATCTCCGTCTGCCCGAACATCTCGTTGATGGTGACACCGAGCGCCGCCTCCGCCCATTCGAATACAGCGGTTCCCACGGCTTCGCCGGCGCTCATGACACTGCGCAGACGGATATCGAAGCGATCACGGGGGCGCGGAAACGCCTTCATCATGAGCTTCAGCGCCGTCGGAAAAAGAAACGTGTTGCGAATCTGATAGCGCTCGATCAGTCCAAACGCCCGCTCGGCATCGAAGCGGCCGCGATAGCCGACGATCGGCTGCCCGAAGTAGAGCGCGGGCAACAGGGCATCCATCAAGCCACCGGTCCATGCCCAATCGGCCGGCGACCAGAAGAGATCGCCTGGCTGCGGATAGCCGTCGTGCGAATGCGTGAACCCGGGGAGGTTGCCGAGGAGGCACTGATGCGGCATCAACGCGCCCTTCGGGGGCCCGGTAGTGCCGCTGGTGTAGATCAGCACGGCGGGATCGGTGGCGGCGGTCGTGGCCGCGGTGAAGTGCGGCGAAGCCTCGCCGAGGAAGTTGTCCCAAGGCGTCACGAAAGATGCTTGCGCGCCCGCGACTCCGACCACGTGCGCAAGCCCCGGGCAGCGGTCTCGGATCGGCACGAGGCTGGGCAGCGATTGCGGATCGACGAACGCCACCTTGCATTGTGCATTCGTGAGCCGGTATTCGAGAGCTTCGGGGCCGAACAGGAATGACAGCGGGACGGTGATGCCGCCAAGCTGGTAGACCGCGAGGTGGGCGATCACCGTTTCGGGGCGCTGCGGCAATACGATGGCCACCGTGTCGCCGCGGCCGACGCCGCGTGCGGCGAGTGCGTTGGCAAGGCGGTTCGCGGCGCGCTGCAAGTCCCAGAAGGTCCAGGCCTCCGTTGCGCCCGATTCATCTTCCCAGTAGAGGGCGAAGCGGCTGCGGTCGTTGGCCCATCGCCCGCAGCACGCTTGCCCAATATTGAACAGCGCTGGGACGTTCCAGCGGTGCGCAGCGTGCAATTCAGCGTAACGATCCACCGCCATGGTTCGCTCAACCGGCGGGCGCCGGCTCACCGCGCGCCGATTTCCCATCGAGCTTGAGCGGGTCGACAGCGACCCATACCCAATCGGGCTGCTCCTCCAGCAGCCGGCCGAAGCGAATCGGGTAGGACGATCGTCTCGTTTGCAGCCGGAAACGCTTGGTTGGATGATATTCGGCGGCGGGCACCACGAGCGATTGCACGGCGCTCTGCGTTTCGCGGCGCCGCAGCGCCAGGAACAGCGCGCCGAATGGACGCCCGTCGCGCACCGACTCGCCATCGACCGAATAATGGTCGTCGGTGATGACGCGCTGCTCCACGAGATCGACGCCGACGACGGTGTCGGCAATGGCTTGCACTCCGATTTCGACGGAGCTCACCGAAAGGCGCTTCATGCGCCGCACCACGCCAAGCGTCCAGACAATTTCTGCATGTGGCCTGAGCGCGACCAGCATTCCGGGCGTGAGCGGATTGGCGGGATCGACCGCCGCGGTCAACCGGAAACCGGTAGCACTTTTATCCCTGATCGCCCATGGTCCGCCGACCGGGGCGAAGGTGGCGAGCCGCCGCGATGTCATCTCCTTGCGGCGATCGCCGTCAACGCGCACACGGCCGAATACCGCCAGCTCCATCGTTTCGCTGAAGCTCGTGCCCGTGTCGAGCTCACGTATCGGCGAGCGATCCTCCTCGCGCAGATAGCCGGAAATCCTGGTGAATCCGGCGATGGCGTCGACCGCCCCTTCAGCCGGCGTGCGCTCGCCACGGCGTGGAATGGGCCGAAACTCGGCATCGACTTGCGCCGCGATCCTGGTCAACATCGACAGCTGCTCGACGCGGCGGGTGGTACGCGACGACAAGGGCGCCGCCTTGATTCGCTGCTCCAGCGCGAGGACGTGCTCTCGCAGCCGGGAATGGAGCGTCCTTGTGTCGACATACAGGACGCGACTCTTCGGCGCCTCGGCGTTGACGCGCCGCAATCCGTCGCGCTGCGCCGGATCGACGTAGAAGGAGGATGACGCCGCGGGCGCGGGGACGAGCCGCAATTGCGTACACCATTCGTCGAGCTGCTTTGCCAGCCATTCGAGATACGACGGAGTGACGTTGCCGGTATTGGCGAGTTGCAGCGCGAGCACGTTCAAATACTTCTGCTCGATTGTGGTCACGCCTTCCGTGCCTGCAAGCGTAATCGGGCGGTGCTCGAGCTGCGCCGCGCATGCCAGTGAATACAACGCGTGCAGCTCCGTCCACTTGCCTGGAATCCAGGCCTCGTAGCGAAACATCCTGATC
>JBDUCE010000343.1:0-3681 GCA_040003635.1 Betaproteobacteria bacterium | reverse complement strand
ATCTCGAAGCTCTCGTCGAGATAGGGATCGTTGATGAGCCCTTTCCATCCGACGGTCGTGCGCGGTTTCTCGAAATACACGCGCATCACGATCACCAGACTTTCCGCTTGCGCGTGGGCGATATCGGCCAGGCGCGCAGCATAGTCCAGCGCGGCCGATCGATCATGAATCGAGCAGGGACCCACGACCACCACCAGGCGGTCATCTTCGCCATGCAGGATGCGATGGATGGCATGGCGGGCGCCCAGGCTGGTGGCTGCGGCGCGCTCGGAAATCGGCAGTGATTGCAGGACGGTTGCGGGCGCGATCAACTCGCGGCTGTTCGCGATGCGCGCGTCATCGAGCAATCCAGGTGTTTTGATAAGTGGCATGGTGCGGGGGTCGCCGGAAATATTCAGTCCGGCAGCATACGCGTGCGCCCCGCGCTGCGCGGATCAGCGCGCGGACCCGGCAACGCGAGCCGCACTCACGACACCTGCGTTTCAGAGCCGCGCGGACACGGCGGCCGCCGCGAGCAGGCTGGTCGACTCCGGGTTGGCAGGAGCATCGCCGGCGAGATTCAGGATGGCGTCGAGCTCCTCGCCCTCCACCGTCTCCTGTGCGATCAGTGCGGCGGCGAGCGCTTCGAGCACGGGGCGATGCGCATGCAGGCGCGTGAGGCAGCGTTGCTGCAGGTTCGCCAGAAGCTGTCGCGCTTCGGTGACGGCTTCGGAGGCAGCATCCGGCAAGCGATCGTTCAATCCCGCCAGGCTGAATGGGCCATTGGCGCCGAAGCCATACTCGGCCACCATGCGGTAGGCAATTTGCGACGCCCGTTCCAGATCGTTGGAGGCGCCCGTCGACGCCACCCCGTAGGCGACCAACTCGCCCGCGCGGCCGCCGAGCATCATCTCGATTCGCGCCTCGAGCTCGTGTTCGGTGTGGAGATACCGATCTTCTTCCGGTGTCAGGATGGTGACCCCGAGGGCATTGCTGTGCGGCAGTATGGTCACCTTCTCCACGACGCCGACCCCCACGATCCGGCCGATGATGGCGTGGCCGGCCTCGTGGTAAGCCGTGCGCTCGCGCTCCACGTCGCCCATTTTCACTTCCGGCGAGGGCGAACCGAGCTGCTGCAAGCTGATGGCCTCGAGGTAATGGGTCTGCTGGACCGCGGACGCTTCCCGGCGGGCGGCGATGCGCGCGGCCGAGCCCACGACCGCGGCGATTGCGGCCGGTGCCATGCCGCTCGTGCGCC
Organism: Betaproteobacteria bacterium; assembly: GCA_040003635.1. GTDB lineage: Bacteria > Pseudomonadota > Gammaproteobacteria > Burkholderiales > Casimicrobiaceae > CAIWHR01. Next base: position 2,444 of record JBDUCE010000343.1, on the reverse strand, counting down.
GCGCAAGGACATTGAAATCCACTTCCGGATCGGTCGCCACATCCTTGCTATAGAGAGCGAACAGCGCGCTGCGATCCTTGAGCGGCGGCAGGGACAGCGTGCATTTGCGATCGAAGCGGCCCTCGCGCAACAGCGCCGCATCGACATTTTCGGGATGATTGGTGGCGGCCAACACCACCACGCTGTCGTCGCTCGAAAATCCATCAAGTTCGGTCAACAGCGCATTGATGATGCGATTGTTCTCCTGCGACACCGCCTGGTCGTCGGCAGACCGGCGCCCTACCCCATCGATTTCGTCGATGAACAGCACGCAGGGAGCATGCTTGCGCGCCGTGCGAAACAGCGAGCGCACGCGATGCACGCCCATGCCCACGAATTTATCGGTGAATGCGCTGCCATCGATGGCGATGAAGCTGGCCCCGGTCTCGCCGGCAAGCGCCTTGGCGAGCAGGGTCTTGCCGGTTCCGGGCGGTCCGGCGAGGAGCACGCCGCGCGGCGGCTTGGCCCCGAGCTTGTCGTAGGCACTGCGATCGCCCAGCGCGCCGGCGAGATCGGAGAGCTCGCGCTTGGCCTCGCGCACCCCGATCACGTCATCGAAGCGCAGCGTGGGCTTGGAGACCGGCGCAAATCGCGACGAGGACCCCTGCATCGTTCGCAACTGCGCGCCAATGAGGAGCAACAGCGCCAGCGGAATGACGAGCTCGGGTGAAAACACGCGCAGTAGCTGCTGGGCGACGCGCGAGCTGTCGCTTGCAGTCGGATTGACGGCCTGGTTCAGCACGAACAGCTTGCCTCCGCGGCTCACCCACGATTCGAGGGCGAGCAATCGGGCGTCGGACTTGAAGACGAAATACTTGTCGCCGTCGCTGCGCGTGACAAGGTACAGGTTGGCCGCCTCGCCGAGCATGGAAATGCGATCGGCGTTGAGATCGCCTGCAAACGCACCGACGTCCCGTTCGGCGCGCAGCCAGTCCGTCTGCTCCTTGACCATGGCCTGCACCTCGGGCACCGCCCGGTCATAGCGGGCCGCCGACATGAGGCCCTGGATCGTGAGCGCGAGGAGGCTCACCACCAGAAGGACCAGCCAGATCAATTTCCTGTTCTTGGGCATCGAAGTACTGGTTGTAAGTCGACTGCTCGCAGCAGCCTGTTGTCGCCCGGGCTCCCTGTAGCGCCATCACCCTAACGCGCGAGCCGGACGCGCCGCCGACCATGAAATGCCATATCGGCACATGGACATGCACTCTTGAACTTGGTTGTTATTGGAGACCTCGCCGGCGCAAGGGATCGGGTCCGGTCGGCAAACGTGCCCGCGACCGGTCTGCGATCGGCCAACTTTCGGCCGATTTCCACATGCACGCCCGTGCGCGGATGATGGCTGGCCTCCTCGAGCGCCACGATTCCCGCGTTACGACGTCAGTACTCATTCTACCGGAGCGATGGATCGAAACGCACCGGAAAACCGAGGAGTTCTGCGACGGCAATCGCGCACAATCGGGCGCGCTGTCGTGATAAAGCGACGATCTGCATCGTTGCTCGGTGACACCGTCGCGGACATGCGCGCCGCGCGTCTCGCGCGTCATCCGCAAGACATGGGCGTTGCGGAAACAGGGGTCGGAGATCGGCAGACGCATCTCCTTCGGCGACAACGGGATCCAGGGGCCTCGTTTCAAGGACGCCGGGGGTCTCGCCTTCGGGGCTACGACCAACCCTCGAGAATCCTGTATCAGTCCTCGAAAGATGGCCGCCCTACTCGCGCATCATGGCGACGGCCTCTTCCACCCGGTCCACGCCTAATACCTTAATCCCATCAATGGCTTGACGTGGCTTATTCGCATTCGGTATGAGCACCTGCCGGAACCCCAGCTTGGCGGCTTCGCGGATGCGCTCCTGGCCCCGCTGCACCGGCCGAATTTCACCGGCAAGACCCACCTCACCGAATACGAGCGTCTTCGCCGGCAGCGGACGGCTGCGCAAGGATGAGTTCACTGCCAGCAGGATGGCGAGATCGGCCGCCGGCTCATTGATCTTCACGCCACCCACGGCGTTGAGGAATACATCGTAGCCGCTTGTTTCCACGCCACCATGCCGGTGCAGCACGGCCAGCAGCAGCGCCAGGCGCTGCGGATCGAGCCCCACCGACAGGCGGCGGGCGATGCCGCCCTGGATGGGATCGACCAGGGCCTGGATTTCGACCAGCAAGGGTCGCGACCCTTCCATGGTGGCGACAATCGCCGACCCCGGCACGGCCTCGGCATGCTGCGACAGGAACATCGCGGAAGGGTTGGAGATGCCCTTCAACCCTTTCTCGGTCATGCCGAATACGCCGAGCTCGTTCGCGGCGCCGAAGCGGTTCTTGATCGCGCGCACCAGCCGGAAGCTCGAATGTGTGTCGCCTTCGAAATAGAGCACGGTGTCGACGATATGCTCCAGCACGCGCGGGC
>JBDUCE010000342.1:0-3682 GCA_040003635.1 Betaproteobacteria bacterium | reverse complement strand
TGTGGATCGCCCGGATCAATGCGGCGGTGCGCGAGCTCGGCATGAGCTACAGCGTGTTCATGAACGGGCTCAAGAAAGCGGAGATCGATATCGACCGCAAGGTGCTCGCCGACCTCGCGGTGTACGACAAGGCAGCGTTTGGCAAGATCGCGGAGCAGGCCAAAGCCTCTCTGGTCTGATCCGGCGAACCGAACCGAGGGAGGCGCGACCCGCCTCCCTTTTTTTTGCTCGGCGGCCCGCCTCGATTGCAGGACTAGCGGACATGGAAGAGCTCGACCGCATCGTCACTACGGCTTTGGCCGAGTTTGCCGCGTCCGCTGATCCGGCGGCGCTCGAAAATACGAAAGCGCGCTACCTCGGCAAGGCGGGCGCACTGACCGATCTGCTCAAAGGACTCGGCAAGCTTCCCGCCTCCGCGCGTCCTCTCGCCGGTGCCCGGATCAACGAGGCGAAGCTCCGCCTTGACGCGGCATTGCATGCGCGCCGCGAGGCACTGGCACAGTCGAAGCTCGATGCGCAGTTGACGGCCGGCGCACTCGATGTTTCGCTCCCCGGCCGTGGCCAGGACGGCGGCGGATTGCATCCCCTCACCCGCACCCTCGATCGCGTGGAGACACTTTTTCGCTCGCTAGGATTCGACGTCGCCGACGGGCCCGAGATCGAGGATGACTTCCACAATTTCACAGCGCTCAACACGCCTGAAAATCATCCTGCGCGCTCGATGCACGACACCTTCTACGTCGAGGGCGGCAAGGTGTTGCGCACCCATACGTCGCCCATCCAGGTACGTTATATGGAAACGCACGCGCCGCCGATCAAGATCATTGCGCCGGGACGCGTGTATCGGGTGGACAGCGATGCGACGCACTCGCCGATGTTTCATCAGGTCGAGGGCTTGTGGATCGATACCGACGTCACCTTTGCCGACCTCAAGGCCGTCATCACCGAGTTCCTTCGTCATTTTTTCGAGCGCGACGATCTGAAGGTGCGGTTTCGTCCTTCCTTCTTCCCGTTCACCGAGCCCTCCGCGGAGATCGACATGAGCTTTGGCGACGGATGGCTGGAGATCGCCGGGTCGGGGCAGGTTCATCCCAACGTCCTGAGCGCGGTGGGCATCGATCCCGAGCGCTACCAGGGATTCGCCTTTGGCATGGGGCCGGATCGGCTCGCCATGCTGCGCTATGGCGTGAACGATCTCCGGTTGTTTTATGAGAATGATCTTCAGTTCCTCAGGCAATTCTCCTGAGATGCGCACCCGTACGCCGCTATTGCGCAGCGTGACTGCCGCCGGCGCGCCGATCCAGCGGCGCAGCGGACGACCGCGCCTGCGCGCCTATGCCCCGGGAAATCGCTCGTGAAATTCTCGGAGCGCTGGTTGCGCACGCTGGTCGACCCGCCCTTGTCTTCCCAGGCGTTGCAGGAAGCGTAGACGATGGCGGGCCTGGAAGTCGAAGCCGCCCAACCTGCGGCGCCGCCCTTCAGCGGCGTGGTAGTCGCACGCATCGATGCGGTGACGCCACACCCTGGCGCCGACCGGCTGCGGGTGTGCGCGGTCGACTACGGGGCGAATGCGCCCACGCAGGTCGTCTGCGGCGCGCCCAATGCCACTGCCGGGATGCTGGTGCCTTATGCGACGGTGGGCGCAGTGCTTCCGGGACCCCTGGCAATCACGATCGCGACCATGCGCGGCGTCGAGTCGCATGGCATGCTGTGCTCGGCCAAAGAGCTCGGTATTGCCGACGACGCGTCGGGCCTCATGACGCTGCCGGCGGATGCGGCGGTGGGCATGGATCTGCGCCACGCGCTCGCGCTCGATGACACGCTTATCACGTTGAAACTCACGCCCAATCGTGCCGATTGCCTGTCGCTCCTGGGCATTGCGCGGGAAGTCGCCGCGATCACCGGCGCGCCGCTGGCCGCGCCCGTTGCTTCGCCCGCACCGGTGACCACCACCGCACAGCGCCGCGTGCGGATCGAGGACGCGCATGCCTGCCCGCGCTTTGCGAGCCGCGTCATCGACGGCATCGATGCCCGTGCGCCCACCCCCGCATGGATGCGTGAACGTCTCGAGCGCAGCGGCATCCGGCCGATCTCGGCCGTGGTCGATGTCACCAACTACGTCATGCTCGAGTTGGGCCAGCCGTTGCACGCTTACGACGATCGACATTTGCGAGACGATATCGTCGTACGCTTCGCCCGTACCGGCGAAAAACTGACGTTGCTGAACGAGGAAGTCCTCGCTCTCGAGCCCGATCTCCTGCTGGTCGCGGACGAGCAGAAACCGCTGGGTCTCGCCGGTATCATGGGCGGCGCGCACTCGGGCATCAGCGAGAGCACGACCACCGTCCTGCTCGAGGGCGCGTTCTGGAATCCGGCAGTCATACAGGGCAAATCACGCCGCCTGGGATTCGTGAGCGATGCCGGCTACCGGTTCGAGCGCGGCGTCGACCCCGCATTGGGACCGGTGGCAGTCGAGCGGGCCACCACCCTCATCCTGGACATTTGCGGTGGGCGCGCGGGACCGCTCTCCGACATCGCCGGCACCCTGCCCGCACGAACCGCCATCCGGGTTCGCACGTCGCGGGTAACGCGGTTGCTGGGGGTTGCCATCGCACCGGAGGTCATCGCCGATTTCTTCACCCGGCTTGGCTTCGCCTTCGAGCGCACGGCCGATGATTTTCAGGTGACACCGCCCTCCTATCGGTTTGACCTCGCCATCGAAGAGGACTTCGTCGAGGAAATCGCCCGCCTGTATGGCTACGATGCCATTCCGGCGCGACCGGCTGCCCACGTGCAACACATGCTGCCGGTGGCTGAAACCCGGCGCACGGCTGTCAGCCTGAAGCAAAGGCTCGCCGCCCGCGATTGGCAGGAAATCGTGACCTTCAGCTTCGTGAGCGCACGTTGGGAAGAAGCGCTCTTTCCGGATCGCGCACCCGACGAGCTTCCCATCCGCGTACTCAATCCCATCGCCAGCCACCTCGATGTCATGCGCACGACATTGGCCGGCGGGTTGATCGAAGCCCTGCGGACCAATCTCGCGCGCCACCAGGATCGCGTTCGAATCATGGAAACCGGCCGCTGTTTCGAGCGCACCGACCACGGCGAGCGCCAACCCCTTCGCCTGGGCGGCCTGGCCTATGGCGACGCCATGGCCGAGCAATGGGGCGCGCCCGGTCGCGCGGTGGATGTCTTCGATGTGAAGGGCGATTTGCAATCCATCGTCTCGCCCGCTGAGCTGACGACCATCGCCGGCGCGCATCCCGCATTGCACCCGGGCCGCAGTGCGCGTGTGCTGGTCGACGGGCAGAACATTGGCTGGCTGGGCGAGCTGCATCCGCGGCTGACACGTCATTTCGAGCTCCCGCGCGCCCCGATCCTGTTCGAGATGGACCTTGCCCCGTTGGCGTCGGTCGATATGCCCGTGGCGCGCCCCGTTTCGCGCCTGCCGCGGGTGCGCCGCGACTTGAGCGTCGTCGTCGACGAGGGCGTGCCGGCGCAGGCGGTGGTGGACGCGCTCAAGGCGAACCAGCCTTCCATAGTGGAGACGATCCGGCTTTTTGATGTTTACCGTGGGCCCGCAATTCAACATGGCAAGAAAAGCTTGGCGATTCTGGCGCTTATGCGGGATACTGAACGTACTTTAACGGACGCTGAAATCGAGGCCACCATGGCCGGCCTG
>JBDUCE010000341.1:0-3686 GCA_040003635.1 Betaproteobacteria bacterium | reverse complement strand
ACACGTGGAAACCACGCTCAACAAGTTTCCCATCAAGTTCATCGACTCGGCGACCATTCTCGACCAGGGCCAGAAATGGGAAAAGCTCTATCAGGAAACCTTTGGTGCACAGGGCCGATGAGGTGAGGGCCGCAATCCAGCCCGGGAGTCTCTCGGACCGCAACGCGTCTTGCTCCCGGTCAGCACAAGTCAAATCGTTGAGGAGACGGGCATGAGGCGATGGCTTGGTGGTGGGCTAATCCTCGCCCTCGCGAGCTTCGCGGCACTCGCGCTCGCGCAAGCACCCGTTGCGGCGCCGGCGACGCTTGCCGACCTGGCACGTGATGGCGCACCGGAGCGCATCGCGCGGCTCCTGCCCGCCGCGCGCAAGGAGGGCCCACTGCTGCTTTATACGACCGTGCCTCCCGCCAATCTCGATCGGCTGATGGCCGATTTCGAAAAGCGCTACGGCATCAAGGTACAGGTGTGGCGCTCCGGCAGCGACAAAGTCGTGGCACGGGCATTGGGCGAGGCCAAGGCCGGTCGGCACGATGCCGACGTCATCATCGTCGGCGCGCCCGAGCTCGAGGCCTTGCATGCGGAAGGCCTGCTGCAGGAGGTGCGCTCCGCCGCGCATGCCCATCTGGTCGAGGGCACGCTGCCCGCCCACCGCGCGTATGCACCGGTCTATCTCAACCTGTTTGTGCAGGCGTACAACACCGAAAAGGTGCGCAAGGACGAGCTGCCGCGCACTTTTGGCGACCTCCTCGATCCCAAGTGGAAAGGCCGGCTTGGCATCGAGTCCAAGGATCAGGAGTGGTTCCTGGAGGTGGTCAGGGACATGGGGGAGTCCCGCGGCATCCAGTTCTTCCAGGATCTGGTCGCGCGCAACGGCGTTTCGGTGCGTACCGGCCACTCGGTGCTGACCAACATGGTGGCCTCGGGTGAGGTACCGCTGGCATTGACGGTGCACAGCTACATGCCGGAGCAATTGAAGCGCAAGGGTGCACCGATCGACTGGTTCGTGCTCGAGCCCGCGGTGGTGCGGGCGAATGCGATCGGCATCATGCGCCGGGCGCCGCACCCCAATGCCGGGCTGCTGTTCTATGAATACATGCTGACCGACGCGCAGCCCATCCTGGCGGAGATGGCTTACATTCCCGCCGTGCGCACCGACGATTCACCGCTCAAGGGATTGCGCGTGCGCATTCTGGACGCCAAGGCAATGTTGAACGACAACGACCGGTGGACCAAGCTCTATGAGGCGACGCTGCGCGGCGCGCGATGACCCGGCGCGTATCCGGCGCGCGTCGGCACCCACCTGCCTGCCCCGTTGGCGCAGGAGCAGCGCGAGTAGAAGCGCCGCGGGGGAGCCCGCACGGAAAATCGCCCAGGAAATCCCGGAATCAGGCCGCGTGACGCTCCTCATCGACAACCGCACGGTAAGCGAGGTGCTGACGCCCGCGATGACACGCGCCGCGTTGCTGCAGGCGTATGGCGATCTGATCGCGGGCGAGGCGGTGTGCCGCCCGCGCATCGACATTCGCATCCCGACCGCCACCGCGGGGCGCTTCTACCAATGGGGCACGATGGAAGGCGGCTCGACCGCGGGCTACTTCGCCATCCGCATGAAGTCCGACGTGATCTTCGAAACCACGGTCTCCGGGGTGCGCACGCAGGAAAAATTCGCGGGTCGACCGGGACTTTTTTGCGGATTGATCCTGCTTACCGAAATTGAAACCGGCGTCCCGGTTGCCCTCATCAACGACGGCGTGCTGCAGCACATGCGCGTGGCAGCGGACGGTGCCATCGGCGCCGATGTGATGGCGCGTCCGGGTCCCGTGCGGGTCGGCATGCTCGGCTCGGGCGGGATGGCGCGCGCGCATATCGAATCGCTCAACGAAGTGCGCAGGATCACCTCGATCCGGGTATTCAGCCCCACCCCCGAACACCGTCACCGCTTCGCGCAGGAAATGACCGCACGTCACGGCATTCCCGTGGTGGCGGTCGATGACCCGGCCGAGGCCTGCCGCGGCGCGGACATTCTCGCGGCCTGTACCGATTCCGCGGTGCCGGTGATTCGCGCCGAATGGCTCGAGCCTGGAATGCACGTGATCTCCGTCGGCGGTCGACCGGATGACGGCGCCCGCACCCGCTTCGATGTGACGTTGCGGCTTGGCATTTCGCCGGCGCCGGTCGGTCGGCCGGAGCTTGCCACCGCGGATGAATACCTGGGCTATCTCGCTCGCGCGAAAGACCCCGCGTGGCAGGGGTTGCGCGCGGGCCGGCGCGCGCCGGCGGTAACCGGCGAGGGACATGACGTGCTGTACGCTGACATCGTCGCCGGCCGGCGCAAGGGCCGCGACAGCGATACCCAGATTACCTATTCCGAACGCGGCAATATCCAGGGTGCACAATTCTACGCGGTGGCCGCAGTCACCTATGAGGAGGCGCGACGCCGCGGGCTTGGCCATGAAATGCCAACGGAGTGGTTCCTGCAGAATGTAAGGGATTAGGGCTGTTCACACTACCCGCTCCCTTCGGGTTGCGGCGAAACAGGCCATGGGGTGCGCTGAATAATCGGAGCAGGCAATGACCAAACGACCATTTACGCGGCGCGACGCGCTCAAGACACTGGCTGCGGTGCCCGCGATAGGAGCGCTTCCCGCGATAGCTCAAGGCGCGCCTGAGGCGTCGCTGCTGGCATCGGGCGGTCCCGATCGCGCGGAAAAGATCGCTGCGGCCGCAAAAAAAGAAGGCACCTTCACCTGGTACACGTCCTTCGCCGAAAAGGACGTGCCAGCCGTCGTCGATCCGTTCGAGAAGAAATACGGCGTCAAGGTGCGCGTGTGGCGGGCAAGCACGGAAAAAGTGCTTCAGCGCACCCTCACCGAAGCGGCGGGCCGCCGCTTCGACGTCGATCTCATCCACATGAGCTCGCCCGAGATGGAGGCGCTGCATCGCGAAAAGATTCTGCAGCCGGTCAATTCGCCCCATTTCAAGCAATTGTTGCAGGGCGCGGTGCCATCGCATCGCGAGTGGGTAGCGACGCTGCTCACGATCTGGGTGCAGGCGTACAACACCAACGCGATCAAGAAGGAAGACCTGCCCAAGAGCTACCGTGACCTGCTCGACCCGAAGTACAAGGGGAAGCTCGGCATCGAAGTCGAGGACCAGGAATGGTTCCAGACCGTGGCGTTGTCCATGGGCGAACAGCAGGGATTGCAGTTCTTCCGGGATCTTGTCGCCAGCAACGGCATCTCGGTGCGCAAGGGCCACAGCCTGCTGACGAATCTGGTGGTATCGGGTGAAGTGCCCTTCGGTCTCACGGTGTACAACTACATGGCCGAGGGTGCCCGGAAAAAAGGTGCGCCCGTGGACTGGATCGCGCTCGATCCGGCGGTGGCCCGCTCCAACGGGCAGGGCATTGCGCGCCGCGCAGCCCACCCCCATGCCGCGGCGCTCTTCTACGACTATTTCCTGACGGAGGCGCAGCCGTTGATGCTGGGCATGGACTATGTGCCGATCAATACCAGCGTGCCTTCGCCGCTTGCGACCATGCCGATCAAGCTCGTCGATGCGACCCGGACCCTTGACGACATGGACAAGTGGGGGAAGCTGTACCAGGAGATCATCATCAAGCGCTCGGGAACCTAGGGCCTGTTCACACTACCCACGTGCGTGCGTTGCTTTCGCGAAAAAGGCCA
>JBDUCE010000340.1:0-3688 GCA_040003635.1 Betaproteobacteria bacterium | reverse complement strand
TGATTTGATCGCTCATGAATCCCTCTTGGTAAAAGTCGGACAAGCATCCCTGCTGCCAGGTGTTGTGCATCGCCAGGGAGCGCGGATCGAAAATACGGTATCCGAAGCCCCATCGCCGCGCAAGCGCAGAGACGCGCGGACCCGAAAGGGCACCTTCCCGGAAGGGTGGGGGATGGTTTGCTAAAATCAACCTTTTCGGCCCGGATTCCCGCAATGACCTACGTCGTCACCGAAACCTGCATCCGCTGCAAGTACACCGACTGCGTCGACGTCTGTCCGGTCGATTGTTTCCGGGAAGGCCCCAACTTCCTCGTCATCGACCCGGACGAATGCATCGACTGCACGCTTTGTGTCGCGGAATGTCCCGTCGAGGCGATCTTTGCGGAGGATGACGTGCCGGCCGACCAGCAGGCGTACACGGCCCTCAACGCCGAGCTGTCCAAGGTTTGGAAGCCCATCATCGAACGGAAGCCCGCGCCCGCGGATGCCGATGACTGGAAAGGCGTTCCGGGCAAAGCGAAGTACCTGGATCGAGGGTAGCTCGAGAACATGGCGTGAGCCGGAGTGCCGGTGAGAGGGCCACCGGCACGCGCGGCCACCGGCACGCGCGTTTGACCCGTAACAACAGTAGACACTAAAATCACAAGGTTGTTCTTCCGAGTTTTCAAGCCTTCCGGCGGTAACCGGTCAATGACTCTTCCGACAATGAGCAAAACCCTCTCGATCGCTGCCGCCGTCTATGCGGCGCTTGCCCTCGGTGGCAACTCCGGCGCTGCGGCGCAATCAACCGCCGGCGACCCCGCCGGGGGCCGTGCGAAAACGGCGATGTGCGCGGGTTGCCACGAGATTCCCGGCTGGCAGACGGCTTTTCCCGAGGTGTACAAGGTGCCCCGGATCGCCGGGCAGCATCAGGCGTACCTCGTGCGTGCGCTGCAGGCCTACAAGAGCGGCGAGCGAAGCCATCCGAGCATGCGCGCCATCGCCGCATCCCTTTCCGACAAGGATATGGCCGATCTCGCGGCCTACTACGCGCAAGGCGGCGTGAAGACGGCATCTCAATGAAACGCATCCCAGGCGACCCGAAGATGAAGCGCTTCATGGTGCTGCTCGCTGCCCTTTGCATCGGTGATGCCGGTGCGGCGGATCTCGCCGCCGGGCAGGCGAAGGCGAAGGAGGTGTGCGCGGCGTGTCACGGCCTCGATGGCAACAGCCAGGTCGCCGATTATCCCAAGCTCGGCGGCCAATACCCCGACTACCTTGCCAAGGCTCTGCGCGACTACAAATCGGGGCTGCGCAAGAACCCGATCATGGCCGGCATGGTGGGCACGCTTAGCGCCAGGGACATCGATAACGTCGCCGCGTACTACGCCAATCAGCCGCCGACGGTGCATACACCGAATTATTGAGGTTTTCCAAAGTCCGTGACAAGACTCAGTCGTCATCCCCGCGCAAGCGGTGATCCACCTTCGCTCGGAAGAAAATGGATTCCCGCTTGCGCGGGAATGACGAAGTGTTGTCATGCATTTGCCTAAATGACCGTCGTTGCCGCGTTGCGCCACAGGGGACCTCGCCGCGCCCATTGTTTCGTGGACGCCGGGAAACGCGCCGATTACGACTGCCGCGCGAGGCACGCGAGATAGAGCGCCGCGTCAGGCGTGCCGCCACGCCGCTGGGCGTGCCAGACGACTTCGCCGAGGCATTCGAGTACGGCGTGCAGCGCCTGGTGCTCGTCGTCACGGGCAAGCTTCAGGCGTTCATATTGCGCGCGCAATCCCGGCGGTTGGTCGATCGCAATCTGCTCGGCGACGGCAAGATGCAGCGAAAGATGCAGATACGGGTTGACCTCGCCTGATTCCGGATGGAAGTCGCGTTCGACGTGCCGCTTCGGCGAGTCGAGCACCGGCTGATATTCGGGATGAAGGGCGACGATGCCGGCGGCCATGCGTTCCAGCGCAGTGAGCGGCGAACCCGCGTTGTATTTCTGCCACGCCTCGATCAGGAAACGGCGTGCTTCGTCGCGACTCGGAGTGAACACGGGAGTCCGGAAGGCAGGGCGGTCTTCACGCAGTCTTGAAGCGGTATTCGCACAGGTCGCGAATCAGGCATTCGCCACACTTGGGCGCACGCGCCACGCACACGTAGCGGCCGTGCAATATCAGCCAGTGATGCGCGTTGTGCCGGAATTCCTCCGCCACGAACTTCATGAGTTTGCGCTCCACCTCCCCGACATCGGCCCCGGGCGCGAGGCCGGTCCGATTGCAGACGCGGAATACGTGCGTGTCCACGCCAATCGTCGGGTGGCCGAACGCCGTGTTAAGCACCACGCTGGCCGTCTTGCGTCCAACGCCGGGGAGGCTCGCGAGCGCTTCGCGATCCGGCGGTACCTCACCGCCGAATCTTTGCTCCAGTGCTTGCGCCAGCGCCACCACGTTGCGGGCCTTGGTGCGAAAAAGACCGATCGTTTGCAGATAGGGCATCAGACCGTCGACGCCGAGCCGGGTGATTCCGGCCGGCGTATTGGCCACCGGAAAGAGTCGCTCGGTGACCTTGTTCACGCCCTTGTCGGTCGATTGCGCGGAAAGCACGACCGCCACCAGCAGCTCGAATGGCGTCGCGTACGCGAGCTCCGTCTTGGGATCGGGATTCGCGGCACGGAAACGCTCGAAAATCTGTCGCCGCTTTTGCGGGTTCATCGCGCCTCCCGGGCGTGCGTCGCGGCCACTCCCCCGAGATCGGCCAATCGTTGCAGCCGCGCCGGCGCGTCGGCCTGGAGCGAGGCATCGTTGCGAAGTGCCGCATACGCCTTCGCGAACCAGGGCCGCGCGTCAGCCACCTGGCCTCGCGCCAGGTGGACCTCCGCGAGCTCCTCGAACACGTAGCCGTCCACTGTTCCATTGCGCTCGTACTCCGTCCGCAGCGCAGTTTGAATGCGCTCCGCCGCGTCGAGCTCACCGGTGCGGCGCAAGCCGTGGCCGACGGCCCAGCGCGCGACGCGGATGTTGTCGTCGCCACCGCGTGTTTCCCAGGCCGCAAGTGCCCTGCGAAAATAATCGAGGGCGCGCGCCGACTCCCCGCGCTCGTCGTAGGTCCAGCCAACGTTGTTGTAGAGCGAGGCAAGCCACCGTTTCGAGCGTTCATCGGGCGCGCGCTCGGTCATGGCGATGGCCTTCAGGTTCCAGTCGAAGCGCTCGGCTGCAGGACCCGCAAGGCCCAGCATGTGCGCGGCATCGATGGCGTAGAAGGCATCGCCTTCGCATTCGGCGAGCTCGAGCGCAGCCGCGAAGAGCGGCACCGCCTCCCGGGGCGCGCCTGATGAATTGAAGAGGCGCCCACGCTCGAGCAGATAGCGCACCCGCACATGCGACGGCATGCCATCGAGGCGCGCTTCGACGCCGGCGAGTGTTGCCGTCGCATCTCCAAAGCGGCGCTGCAATCCTTGCGCACGCGCTATCTGGGTCTCGATCTCGAGCGCTTGCGGCGAATCCGCCGGCCAGCGGGCGCGCTCCTGGCGCAAACGCTGCTCCGACACGTCCGGTGCGGCATAATCCCAGCGCTCGTCCAGTTCCGCCGCAAATGCCGTCGGTGCTGCCGAAGCGGATCGAATCGCGATCATGAGGGCTCCCAGGATCAGGAAGACAAGTGCGCGGCTCATCACAAGTACAGGGATCATCACGCAGCGCCGGGTTCT
>JBDUCE010000339.1:0-3694 GCA_040003635.1 Betaproteobacteria bacterium | reverse complement strand
GCTCGCACGTCATTGGATCCCCGCTTTCGCGGGGATGACGCGGCCGTTTCCAATCACTGCGCCGCGTTGCGTCTTGCTCGCACGTCATTGGATCCCCGCTTTCGCGGGGATGACGCGGCCGTTTCCAATCACTGCGCCGCGTTGCGTCTTGCTCGCACGTCATTGGATCCCCGCTTTCGCGGGGATGACGCGGCCGTTTCCAATCGCTGCGACGCGTTGCGTCTTGCTCTTGGACGGCCGCGTCACTTGATGGCATTGACCTTGGCCAGGATCGCCGTGGCGTCGATTTCCTTGGCATAGGACTGCTTCACTGGCTCGGCAAGCTCGAGCAGCTTGGCGCGTTCGGTGAAGGGCCAGGTCTTGAGCTTGCCTTCTTTTTCGAGCTTGGCCAGCAGCCCGGAGTCACCCGACGACTCCGTGTCGCGGCCATACTTTCCGGCTTCCTTGCCGGCCTTGACGATGGCGTCCTGCAGGTCCTTCGGGAGCTTGCGGAAGGTTTTGCCGGAAAAGCAGATCGGCCGCACGGTGATGGCGTGCTGGGTCAGCGCGATATTGGGCCCCACTTCGTAGAATTTCATCGCATCCAGGCCAGCCGCTTCATTCTCGGCGCCCTGGATCACACCGGTCTGGATCGCGTTGTACACCTCGTTGTAGGCGATGACCGAGGGCTTGGCGCCGATCGCACCGAACATCTGCGTTTGCACCGGCGCGCCCATCACTCGCATCGTAAAGCCGCGAAGCTCGGCCATGTTGCGAATGGGCTTGTTGGCGATGAGGTTGCGAATTCCCCCTCCCGCGTAGCCGATGATCAGCACGTCCGCCTTCTTAGACACGTCATCGACGATCGGCTGGAACGCATCCGAATCGAGCACCTTGTTCCAGTGGTCGAGATCGCGGAAGAGGAAGGGCATGTCGAGCAGCGGCGCTGCCTTCGCGAAGGTGGACATATGGGCCGGCGACACGATGCCGTAGTCGACCGAGATGCCCTGGTTCATGTAGGCGAAGTAGTCCTTCTCGAGCCCCAGCTCACTGTTGCGGTGAAGGACAAAATTCACCGGTTTGCCGTAGTATTTCTTGACCAGCTCCTCGAAGCGCAGCAGCGCCTTGTTGAACGGGTGATCGTCGGCGAACTGAACGGCGCCGTGCAGCGTGATGGGCTGTTGCGCCGAGACGCCGAACGTGCACAATAATGCGGCGAGCGCGACAATGGGCGCGATGCTGCGTAGAAAGCGGGCCATGCGAATCCTCCTGGACGAGCGGTGGGAAGCCATCCCGGCCCGCGCTTATCGTTGGCGCGCAAGGCATTGAGGTCCGGTGGCTAAAGACCATTGGACAGCCTAAACCGGCCCGCTGTCAATTGTCGCGCCTGCATTGCCGTTGCTCGAATGGCCGCGCGGCCGCCGAACCCTGATTTCCCCACGAGGCTCACACCATGACTGCCGAAGACAAATTGACCATCACGTCCCTTCGCGTCCGTGCCGTGCGCGTGCCGATGGAACAACCGCACCAGACGGCGAGCGGAGCTGTGTCCGAATCGCCGCTGGTGCTGACCGATGTCCTGACCGATGGCGGCGTGGTCGGCCACAGCATGGTCTTCACCTACACCCCGGCGGCCCTGGGGCCGACTGCGGAGCTGGTGCGCAATTTCGAGCCATTGGTCAAAGGCGAAGCTTTGGCGCCTGCGCTAGTGCAGCAAAAGCTCGCGCGCCGGTTCCGCCTGCTGGGCACCCAGGGCCTGGTCGGGATGGCCCTCGCGGCGATCGACATGGCGCTGTGGGATGCCCTGGCGCGCAGCAGAAGCTTGTCCCTCGCCGGCCTGCTGGGGGCTGTGCCGCAGCCGATTCAGGCGTATGGCGCCGTCGGGTACGACGGGGTCGAAGGGTCGGCGCGGGTCGCGCAAGAGTGGGCGCGGCGGGGCTTTCGCGGCATCAAAGCCAAGATCGGCTATCCGACGGTTGCCGAGGACGTGGCCGTGCTCCGGGCCCTGCGCGCCGCAGTGGGCGAGTCGGTGGCGATCATGGTCGATTACAACCAGTGCCTGACGCCGGTCGAGGCAGTGCAGCGCGTGCGCGTCCTGGATGGCGAAGGGCTGACCTGGATCGAGGAGCCCACGCTGGCGCACGATTATGCCGGTCACGCCGCGATTGCGCGCGCCGCGGCCACCCCCATCCAGTGTGGCGAAAACTGGTGGGGACCGCTCGATATGCAACACGCGATCGATGCCCAGGCATCGGACTACGTGATGCCCGACGTGATGAAGATAGGCGGGGTCACGGGCTGGATCCGCGCCGCGGCGCTGGCCGAGACCCGGGGCCTCCGGCTATCCAATCATCTGTGGCCTGAAATCAGTGCGCAGTTGCTGAGCGCCACCCCGACCGCACACTGGTTGGAATATGCGGACTGGTGGAATCCGGTATTGCGGGAGCCGCTGCACATCGAAAATGGGACCGCGATGCCGGGCGCAACACCGGGGAGCGGCGTGGAATGGAACGAAGCCGCCATCGCTCGATTGAGCGCCTAGCCCGTACCCAGCTAGTCCGTGCGCAGGCCTTTGGGCGCCTTATCCATCGACTCGCGGTCAAGCCGTTCATATTCGGCAATCACCTGCGCGCCGAGGAGCAGGATGGTGGCGGCAATCTCGAGGCTCAGCAGCACGAAGATGGAGGTCGCCAAGGAACCGTAGACGGTCTTGACCTGCGACAGTTGGGAGAAGTACCACAGCAGCACGTGCCGCGTGATCTCCCACAGCACCGCGGCCGAGATGCCGCCGAGGAGCGCATGCCGCCAATGCAGCCGCCCAACGGGCATCACCAGGTAGATCGATGACAGCACCAGGACCTCGCCCAGCACGCCGAAGGCATACAGCAAGGGGCCGGAGAGCGCGGCCAGCGGCTCGATCCGGCCAAGCACACTGACGTCGGCGGCGCCGTGCGCCTGCAAGGCGCCGGACACGAGGGTCACCACCAGCATGCCGAGTCCGAGAAACACGATGTATAGATAGGGGATCATCGCCGAGATCAGGAACCGCCGCCGCCGGACCTTGACGCGATGCAGAAAAATCACCGACATCGAATTTTCGAGCACGGTGAACGCAAGCGAGCTGAAGAAGATCAGGGTGACGAGCAGGACCGGACCGACCACGTCGCGATGATCGAGGAACGACGACAACTCCTCGACGATGGCGCGCGATTGTCCGGGCGCTATCAGCTCGAGATAGCGCGGCAACGTCGCCAGGAGCTCGGCCTGGTCGACCACATGAACCAGCGCCAGCACCAGTAGAATCAGCAGCGGCACGATCGACAGCAGGGTGTAGTAGGCCACGGCACCTGCGAGCAGCAGGCCCTGATTGGCACGAAACGCCTTCAGTACGCACAGCGCGAACTGGCCTGGATGCGCGATCAGCTTGGCGGCGGGCTTGGGAAGGAGGGCCATGAGTCGAGGCAATACTCGCGAGCGGCGCAACGCGGCAGAGGCGGGCTCCCGGCGTCGGCGACGCGGGGTTGCGGATCATGAGCGATGAAGGTGCGCAGGGCTGTGATCACCGATTGTAGCGCGGGGTTCATTTCCGGCCTGGATGGCGGCTCGGCGTGCCGTCGTCGTATCGGCTGGCGCCGGGTCGTGCACGGCTTTGCTTCCCGGTGGATTTCGATCATGGTATCCACATCATGAAAGTGTCGATCGTCCTGCCTCTGCT
>JBDUCE010000338.1:0-3720 GCA_040003635.1 Betaproteobacteria bacterium | reverse complement strand
CTCCTTCGCAATGTCAGTCATCACATCGACTTTAACCCGGGCGAGGCCCCTGCCCCTGGCACCGTTCCCTACCGCGACGGGCGCGGTATAGTGTTGAGCTGCTTCGGAGGGGATCCCGCCATGTTGATGTCCGCTGCGGATTATCGCGCATCGCTTCGCCGCTATCATCCGGTGGTTTATGTCGATGGCCGTCGCATCGATTCGGTCGCCGACGAGCCTTCGCTTGCACCCGGGATCAACGGCGTAGGTGTCACGTACGACTTCGCCTTGCGCGAGTCCAGCCGCGCCATCATGCGCGCCGGAGTGCCCGAGGTCGACCACCCCATCAACCGGATGCTGGCGATTCCGCGCAGCAGCGCCGATCTTCTCAACAAGCTCGAAGCGGTTCGCCTCGTTTGCCAGGAAACCGGCTGCGCCCAGCGCTATCTCGCCGGCGACGCGTTGACGGCCATCTTCCACGGCACCCATCGCATCGACGCCGAGGCCGGTAGCGAGTATCACGCCCGCCTGCAGGCCTACGTGCAGCATGTTTACGCCAACGATCTCACGCTTGGCATCGCCATGACCGATGCCAAGGGCGACCGCTCGCTTCGCCCGGCACGGCAACCGCATCCGGATGCCTACGTGCACATCGTCGAGCGGCGCGCCGACGGCATCGTGATCTCGGGCGCCAAGGCGATTGTCACCGCGGCGCCGTATGTGCACGAACTGCTGGTGATGCCCTGCCGCAACATGAGCGCGGCCGATGCCGATTTCGCGGTGTGTTGCGCGGTGCCGATCGACGCCGGCGGCTTGACCATCGTGGCGCGGCCGGCGGGACGCCCCGGTGAAGCGGCCGCCAAGTTCAGCAGCAAATATGGCCAATCGACCGGAGTGTGCCTCTTCGACCGCGTATTCGTGCCGTGGGAACGGGTGTTCGCCGCCGGCGAGTGGGAGCCCGCTGCTGAGATCCTCTACAACTATACGGCGCAGCATCGGCACACCTGCATCGCGGCGCGCGCGGGCTTCGGCGATCTCCTGATCGGCGCCGGAGCGCTGGTCACCGAGGCCAATGGTCTCGATCTCGATCACGCACCGGGCCTGCGCGACGCGATGGTCGAGCTCATCAAGATCACGGAAGGCTTCTACGCGTGCGGCGTGGCCGCCTCGGTGTATTGCCAACCCGGGGCGTCGGGCATCGTCACGCCCGACCCGGTATTCGCCAACATCGGCAAGCTCCTGCTCGCCACCCAGATTTACGACATGCATCGCCTCGCGCACCAGGTTTCGGGCGGCATGATCGTGACGTTGCCCGGCCCCGACGAAGATCACAATCCCGCTACCGCCGGGCGGCTCTCGGAAGTGCTCACCGCGCGCTCCGACATCCCGTACGAAAAGCGCATCGAGGTGGCACGCTTCATCGAGGACCTGACGGCCTCCTACCAGGCCGGATGGTATTCGGTCATCAGCCTGCACGGCGGTGGCTCGCCCGAAGCAATGAAGATGGAGATTTATCGCCATTACGGAATCGGCAATCGGGTAGACCTGGTGGAGCGGCTGCTGGATCGGGGCATCCTGGCCGATGCCACGCGCAAGATCACGCGCAATCGCCAACCGGGCCGCTGCTGCGCCACCGGCTGCCTCGCGCCGGATGTTCCACAAATGGTGGCGCTGCCGCACGCGCTGCCGACGCTCGCCCGGCGGGAAGCCGTGTTCCCGGATCCGCCGGCACCGATCGCCGCCGATTGAATTTGCGGCGGCCTCCGTGACGACCACCCGGCGGGGCGAAATGGGCAATGCGCGTCTCGCTCGGCATGGGAGCCTGCTGCTCGCGGTCGACATCCAGGAGCGCCTCGCCCCGCACGTGGAAGGCAGCGAGGCGCTGATCGAGCGTACCCGCGCGCTCATGACGGCCGCCCGGCGATTCGGCATCGCCTGCCGCTTGACGGAGCATTGCGCGACTCAGATCGGCCCGGTCGTGGCCGCGGTGCGCGAAGGCTTCACCCCCGACGAGATATTCAACAAGACGCTCTTCGGCGCGACCGATCATCCGGCGTTCGTCGCCCTCCTGCGGGCCACCGGGGCGGAACATATCGTGGTGGCGGGCATGGAGGCGCATGTGTGCGTCATGCAGACCGTGCTGGGCTTGCTCGACGAAGGGTTTCGCGTGACGGCCGTCGCCGACGCGATTGGCGCCCGCCGGGCGCGCCAGGCCGACCGGCAATGGGCCCTGGAACGGATGCGCGCTGCGGGCGCCATCCTGGCCGGCACCGAAACCGTCCTCTTCGAATGGACGCATTCCGGGAATGACCCCGGGTTTCGTGCGATCCTGCAACTCGTGAAGAACCTGCCGTGACGAGCCCGCCCGTACCGGGCCTTCGGCATGCATTCTGCTTAGCGGCTCTTGAATGACGGCAGGCCCGCGCAAGCGCTGCGAGACGAGGCGGGTGGACGGTGCCGAATATCGCTTCTCGCACAAGGAACACCCATGCTCGGTCGTCTTTATTCCGCATTGATCGTCACGGCGCTGTGTGCCGCGAGCGCCATCGCCCAAACGCCCGATTTGGTCTTTGCAGTGACGGAGGGCGTCACCTACCAGGCCACCCCCAAGGAAATCCGGGACAAGTTCGCACCTCTGGCCGAGGTCCTGGGCAAGGCGCTCAACCGCAACGTTCGCACCATCGTTATCCCCGCTTATGACGACCTGCGTGCGGGGCTCGCGAAGCAGGAATACGACCTCGCGTTCGTTCATCCGGCGCATGTGGCCATGACCGAGATCAAGGCCGGCCGCTACAAGGCCGCGGCCTGGACGCTCGGATTCACCGACTACAGCGTAGCGCTCATGATGAATGCAGGTCAGCCCTTGAAGGCGATGGGCGACCTCAGGGGCCATACCCTCGTCACCCCCGATCCCGATTCCATAACGGCGGTCATGGTGCGCGCCATGTTTCGCGAGGAGCAACTCACGGACAAGGAAGTCAAGGTGCTCACCACCCGTTACCAGGATGCGGTGCCCTTCTATATCCAGCACGGCTTTGCCCAGGTGGGCGCCACCGCGGCCAAATCCGTCATCAAGGCCTGGACCGACAAGGGCGGCAAGGTACTCCTGCAGTCGCGGCCGGTGCCGATCAAGCAATTCATTGTCTCGACGCGGCTCCCCGCCGGCGAGCAGGAGCGAATCCGCGAGGCCCTGGTGGGTCTTGGCGATACCAAACCCGGACGCGCGGCGCTTTCAGTAGTGGGCTATCGCGGCTTCGCGGCCCCGGCGACCGACGTCGAGGCCACCACGATAGCTTGGCTGGGACTCTGACGCGGCGATATACCGCGTCGTTGCGACTGGTGATCGTTTACGTAAGCGATCCGCAGACACCGTTCCTTGACCCGGTTCCGCGATCATCGGGTCAACGACCCATTGCCCGCGGTGCCCCCTGGCCCTGCGGACACTCAAAGAAAGAAAAGGACTGATCGCGATCGTTGTCGCAGGCGGCGTGCGCCGGGCTTTATAGTTCGGCAGTCGTCGGGCGCTGAAGAGCCGGGCTCGGTCTTCCCTCAGTCTTCCCTCAGTCCTCCTTATGGCCCTTCCCCTTGCCCTTGGGCTTGCCGTGATTCTTGTCGTGCCCTTTACCTTGACGCTCGCGCTCGGCGTAGCGCGCAGCGTACACATCGTTGTACCAGTTTTCCTGCACGAAGTAGACCGGTTGACCGCAGGCGTTGTATTTGCGGCAGTGCTTGCGCCAGTCT
>JBDUCE010000337.1:0-3720 GCA_040003635.1 Betaproteobacteria bacterium | reverse complement strand
CAGATAGGGTTCGTGTTCCAGGCCTTTCACGTACTTCCCTATCTCACCGTGGCGCAAAACGTTGCCTTGCCGCTCGCGCTCCTCGGCCGGGGCGGCGATGAAGGCAACGCGGAGGTGGAAAGCGTGCTCGCAGCGGTCGACCTCGCCGATCGTGGCGAAAGCATGCCGCGCGAGCTTTCGGGGGGCGAGTTGCAGCGCGTGGCCATTGCCCGCGCGCTGGTGCACCGCCCGCGGCTGGTGCTGGCCGACGAGCCCACCGGCAATCTCGATCCGGAGACCGCCGGCCAGGTCGCCGCGCTATTGCGGCAGCGCATCAAGGCGAGCAACGCGGCGGGCATCCTGGTCACCCATTCGCGTGCCGCGGCCGCGACCGCGGATCGCATCCTGCTCCTCGATCGCAACGGGCTGCGCGCCGCGTGATGAGCACGCAAGAGGGTGACGCAATGGGCTCGGGGGCGATCATTCGCGCCGTGCTGGCGGGGTCGCTTGCCCATGACCGGCTGCGCACGGCCCTCGCGGTCATGGCGATTGCGCTCGGGGTGGCGCTCGGCTTTGCGGTGCAGACGATCAATCGCGCCGCCGTGAACGAGCTCTCGCTTGGCGTGCAGGCGCTGTCGGGCGACGCCGACCTCGAGGTGCGCGGCCCGCGCGATGGCTTCGACGAGGCACTGTACCCCGTGCTGGCGCAACGGCCCGAAGTCGCGGTCGCGAGCCCGGTCGTGGAAATCGACGCCAAGCTCGCGGACCGGCCTTCGAGCCTGCGCATCCTCGGTGTCGATCCGTTCCGGGCCGCATTGATTCAGCCGGCGCTCATCCCGGCCACGACGAACCCGCTCGCAATGCTGCAGCCCGAGGCGATCTTCCTCAGTACGGCAGCGGCGCAATTGCTGGGCCGAAGCCCCGGCGATACGATCGTCTTCCAGGCAGGATTGCGCACGGTCTCGCTGCGGGTCGCGGGCACCCTCAATCCGGGCCTGTCGCCCACCGTTGCGGTGATCGACATCGCCGGCGCCCAAACGCAATTCGATCGCACAGGGCGCCTGTCGCGGATCGATCTTCGGCTGCGCTCCGGTGTCGATGTGGCGGCGTTCGCGACGGCGATGAAGCCGGCGCTGCCCGCGGGCGTGGCCATGGCGCGCCCCGAGGCGACGGTGGTCGCGGGGACGAGCCTTTCGCGCGCTTATCGCGTCAATCTCAACGTACTGGCGCTGGTGGCGTTGTTCACCGGCGGGCTGTTGGTGTTCTCCACGCAGGCGCTCTCGGTGGTGCGCCGGCGTTCGCAGCTCGCGTTGTTGCGGGTGCTGGGTCTCCGGCGCCGTCGACTGGTCGCGCTCATCGTGCTAGAAGGCGCGGTACAGGGGCTCGTCGGCAGCGCCCTCGGCCTGCTGGCGGGGTATGGTCTGGCTTATTTTGCGCTGCGCGTGTTCGGCGCGGACCTGGGCTCCGGCTATTTCCGCGGCGTCGCGCCGACGCTGACCCTCGATCCGGTGGCGTTGTGCACCTTCTTTGCCCTCGGGGTGGCGATGGCGGTGAGCGGCAGTGTGCTGCCGGCGCTCGAAGCCGCACGCACGGCCCCGGCGCAAGCGCTCAAAGCCGGCGACGAGCAGCGCGCTTTCACGCATCTGCAGCCCTGGACGTCAGGGTTGGGAGTGCTGGCGGTGGGAGGCATCGCTGCGTTCGGCCCGCCGGTGTCGGGATTGCCTCTGTTCGGCTACGCCAGCATTGCGCTGTTGCTCGTCGGCACCCTGATGCTGCTGCCACGCCTGGCGGGATTCGCGTGGGGCCGCTGGCCGACGCCGCGATTGCCCGCGCCGCGCCTGGCACTCGCTCAACTGCGTGGCGCGCCGGGCCAGGCCTTGGTGAGCCTCGCCTCCATCGTGGCGAGCGTCAGTCTCATGGTGTCGATGGGCATCATGGTGACGTCGTTTCGGGGCTCACTCGAAACGTGGCTCGAGCAGGTGCTGCCTGCGGATCTGTATGTCCGGGCAGCGATGAATGGCGACAGCGCGTATCTGCCGCCCGGCGTCCAGGATCGGATTCGTGCCTTGCCGGGCGTGCGGCGTGCCGATTTCATGCGCGAGCAACAGTTGCTGCTCGACCCCGACCGGCCGCGCGTGGTGCTGATTGCGCGCGACATCGATCCCGCCGACCCTGGCCGCACCCTGCCGCTTGTTTCGCCGCCGGTGACCGTCGCCGTCGAGGGCCCACCCCCCGTCTGGATCAACGAGCCCGCGGCTGCCCTCTATAGCCAGGCGGTGGGGCAGCGCATCGCGTTGCCGCTCGGGGGACGCGCCGTAACGTTCACCGTCGCTGGCGTCTGGCGCGATTACGCGCGAGCGCAGGGGGCCTTCGTGATCGGACGCGACAGTTACATTGCAGCGACGCAGGACCCTGCGGCAACCAATGCGGCGATCTGGCTCGCACCGGGCGCCGATCCCGCGGCGATGCGCGACATCCTGAGGCGCGACATTCCGGACGGCGAGCGACTTGAAGTGGCCGCACCCGGCGAGATTCGCGCCTTGTCGCTGCGGGCATTCGATCGGACGTTCGCGGTGACGTATGCGCTCGAATTGGCGGCGGTATTGATCGGCCTGGTGGGATTGTCGTCTGCGTTCGGCGCGCTGGTCCTCGCCCGCCGGCGCGAATTCGGAATGCTGCGTCATCTGGGCATGACCCGCGGTCAAATCGGCGGCATGCTGGCGAGCGAAGGATTCCTGGTCAGCGGTGTCGGCATGGCGACCGGGCTCGGCCTCGGGTGGTTGATGAGCCTCGTCCTCATCCATGTCGTCAATCGCCAGTCCTTTCATTGGGGCATGGAGGTGGCGATTCCGTGGGGGCCGCTATTGGGTGCGGTGGTGCTGGCAATGGGACTCGCCATGGTGACGGCCGTGTGGAGCGGACGGGTGGCGATGGGCGTCGATGCCGTGCGCGCGGTGCGCAACGATTGGTGATGCGAGCGCAGTGCCACGCATCCCGCCGATGAAGCGTCGCCGATTTCTGTGCAGTGCGCTGGCGCTGATGCCGCTTCCGGCGCGCGCAGCCGTGGCCGTGGGCAACCCCTATCCCGCGGCCGAGCTTGGCCGTCCGCTCGAATTTCCGCGCGACTTCGGCAGCCACCCGGCCTTTCGCACCGAGTGGTGGTATATCACCGGCTGGCTGCAACGCGCGGACGGCCCGCCGTTCGGTGTGCAAGTCACGTTCTTTCGGCATCGCCCGCACATCGGTGAAGACAGCAGCAGTCGATTCGCCCCCACTCAACTGCTGTTCGCGCACGCCGCCGTCGCCGATCCGCGCTGGGGGCGGCTGCGTTTTGACCAGCGCGCCGCACGCGCGGGCTTCGGGTTGGCCCAGGCGGCCGAAGGGGCCACCGATGTGCGCATTGCCGACTGGTCGCTGCGACGTGAGGCCAACGCCTACGTGACACGCATCGAGGCGCGTGAATTTGCGCTCGCGCTCACTTTTGCTACCACCCAACTGCCTATCCTTCAGGGCGAGCGCGGCTATTCCCGCAAAGGCGCGGACCCGCGCCAGGCGAGCTATTACTACAGCGAACCGCAACTTGCGGTGACGGGCATCGTCACCATCGAAGGGCGCGAAGCATCCGTCACGGGCACGGCGTGGTGCGACCACGAATGGTCGAGCGAAGTCCTCGCCGGCGATGCGGCGGGCTGGGATTGGACCGGCATCAACCTGGCCGACGGCGGGGCGTTGATGGCCTTT
>JBDUCE010000336.1:0-3734 GCA_040003635.1 Betaproteobacteria bacterium | reverse complement strand
CCGCCAAGTTCCCGGTCTTGAAAGACCTCGACCAGTTCGTCTTCGCCGACACGCCCTTGCGATCGAGGTCGTCCTCTTCGTCCTCATCGTCGTCCTCGGGACCGGCCCGTTTGGTGCGGCCCGACACGGCGGGCGCGAGCGTCTCCGGCGCGACCGCGCGCAGCCGGCACCGTTGCGCCCACTCGGTCATTGCGGGGGAATTCGCAATTTCTGGCCCGGATAGATCTTGTTCGGGTCCTTCAACATCGGCTTGTTGGCTTCGAAAATTTTGTTGTAGGCATTGGCGTCGCCGTACTGGCTTTTCGCGATCTTGGACAGCGTGTCGCCGGAAACGACGGTGTAATAAGTGGCTTCCGGCTCGCTCTTGTCCACCGACATCATGTCATTGACCTTGGCCACACCGGCCACGTTGCCGCAGCACAGCACGATTTTCTCGCGGGTGGCCTGGTCGGGAGCGACCCCGAAAACGCTCGCGGTGGAGGTCGCGCCGTCGTAGGTCACCGTCAGGCCGGTGGCCGACAGATTCTGGGTCTTGATATAGGCGAGGATGGCGTCGGCCGCGGTATTGTTGGCAGCAGTCGAATCGGCGGTGGCGCCCGCAGCCGCCGTTTGCGCTTCGGCACGGCCGATATGGAACAGCTTTTCTCCGGCGTCCTTGATGAAATCCAGCATGCTCATTCTTGTTCTCCCTTAAGAGCGCACGCGCCAGGCGGTTGCCGGCGGCTCGGTGCGGGTCCGTTTCCTTCGATGCTTTGGACCCTCGGTTGGTTCCAGCGTGGCCCGAATCCGGCGCAGGCGCGTTGACAGGCGCCGCAAGCCTGGATTTAACGTCCCACCATCGCCAGCACTTCGGGCTTCAGAAATCGCTCCACGACCAGCATGAAAGCGATCGATGGCACCAGCAGCAGCAGCGCCGTGATGGAGGCAATCTGGTAATTGCCCCCCATGCTGGCGTTGAACATCAGCAGGGGGAGCGTGGTGACGTCGGGAACCCCCACGAAATAGGTCCCCGTGAATTCGTCCAGGGATTCCAGAAAGACGAAGATCGCGCTGGCAATCAATCCGGGTGCGGCGAGCGGCAGGGTCACCGTTCGAAAGCAGGTCCAGGGCGACGCTCCCAGGTTGCGCGACGCTTCCTCGAGCGAGGCGTCGACCGCGGCAAACGCGGCCGAAGCGATCCAGACCGCCAGTACCAGCCCGTGCGCGGCGTGGACCAACACCACCCCCGCCACGGTGCCATTGAGGCCGATGGTGTAGAACACCCGCGCGATGTTCACATACACCGGCATGTTGGGAATGGCCTGCGGCAAGAGAAAGAGCAGCAGGATGCCGGCGCGCCACGGCAGGCGCAATCGGGCGAGCGCGTAGCCGGCCGGGACTGCAACCGCCAGGCTCACGATCACGGTCAACACGGCAATCCACACGCTGGTGCCCAGCGATGCCAGAGCATTGCCGCGCGGCTGAAACACCCGATACCAGAAGCTCAGGCCGTACTCGTTGGGAAATTTGTTCGGAAAATACCACCGCTCCGCAAACGCCCATAGCACGAGATTGGCGAGCGGCCCGAAGATGACGAACGCGATCAGCGCCAGGAAGAGTCCCCGCGTGAGCATCGGCAGCAGGTCGACCCGGCCGAAACGGGCGGTCGTCATGCGGCAGGAACCGCTTTGGCTACCGCATGGCGCAGATACAGTGCCGCGCCGCCCGCCGCCAGTAGCAGCGACAATAGGCATAAGGCGTTGGCCACCGCATAGTCGCCATGGGTGTTGATGCGGTAGGCGATGTCGACGGTAACCAGGGTCGGGCTGTTGGGATTGATCATCATCGGCACCGACAGCACGGAAAGCATGGTCACGAACGACAGCACCAACCCCACCAGCAGCGTCCCGCGCACCTGCGGCAACACGATGTCCACCAGCACCCGCCAACGCGGCGCGCCAAGGTTGCGCGCCGCCTCGATGTGCTGGCTGTCGACCGCCGCCATGGCCCCCGCCAGGAGCAGCGTGACGAATGGCACCTGCTTCCACACGAAGGCGATCACGATCCCGCGCCAGTCGAGAAGACTCTGCGCCGACGCCGCGTCGATCAACCCGCCGCCGACGAGCACGTGATTCAGCATACCGTTCTTGGCCAGAAACGTGCGCATCACCTGCCCGGTCACGATGAAGGGAATGAACAGCGGCCAGCGATACAGCCAGCGCAGGGCAGTGCGCGTTCGCTCACTGCTTCCCAACGTGACATAGCTCGCGATCAGGATCGCGCAAACGGCGATCCCCACCGTCGAGAGGACCGTGATCCCCACGGTAAACACGAGATCGTTCCGGTACAGGTCGAGGGCCTTCGCCATGTGCTCGAAAGTGAGGCCCCCGTCCTTGCCACGAAAGGCCAGCACCACCGACATGAGCATCGGCAGGATGAAAAACAGCGCCACGACAAACAACGCGGGACTGACCAGCGCCAGTCCCGCCCGCTGCTGCCGCGCCGCAGCGCTGCGCATCGAAGCCAAGCGCAGCGGCTACTTCAGCACCACCCGCTCATACCCTTCGACGATATCCGTGAAGTATTCCGAAAGCGGGAACGGCCGGCCGTAGCGCGAAAGGTCGCTGGGTGAAATGTCGGTAAAGAGCTTGTTCCAGCTCGCGGCGTCGAGCTTGCTCTGCACGTGTTGCGGATCGATCCCCGGATACCAGTTGAACTGCTTCACGATGCCCTCGGCCTGCACTTCAGGGCTTTCCGCGAGCTCCACGAACTTCTTGGCCAGTTGCGCGTTCGCGGCCTTGGCGGGGATCGCGTAATACATCGGCTGGCCGGGAAGTCCCGGTGAAGGCAGTGTGAGCTTCACCTTGGGATTGAGCTTGCCATCGGCTTGCCACGTATAGAACATGTCGACCCACACCGGCCCGATCGAGATCTCGCCGCGATTGAGCATGTCGAGCGTGCCCGCGTTGCCCGGTGTCATCACCACATACTGGTTGAACTCCTTGAGGCTCCCCAGCGATTTGTCGATCGCGGCCTTCTGACCGGGGTCGTAGGGCCCCTTCTCGAGCTTGTCGCCGATGCCGGCGTTGGCGCTGACCCAGCCCATCACGAAGCCCACGCCCGACATGCCGCCCTTCACGCCGTTGTAGCCGAACTGCTTGGGATTCTTTTTCACCCACTCGGTGAGCTCCGCAAACGACTTGGGCGGCGCCTTGACCACGTCCGGGTTGTAGGCGAAGGCAATCTGGCTGTGAAACATCGGCAGCACATAACCATCGACATTCGCACCCAGGGCGTTGGTCGCCGTATCGCGGGTCACGAGCTTGTCGACGTTGACCTGGCTGCGATACGGCATCAAGAGCTTTTCGCCGACCATGGTGGCGGCGCCACGCTGGTGAATCACGGCGACATCGATGTCCCAGGCGTTGGTGCCCGCTTTTTGCTGCGCCGAGAGCTTTTCGTAGATCTTTTGCGAGCCGGCGTCGCCCGGACCGGTGCCAACCGCGCGCACCTTGACGCCCGGGTTCATCTTCTCGAACCGCGGGGCGAGGAAATTGTTGACATAGTCGACCATGTTCTGGTCACCGGCGGTCGCCACATTGAGCGTGGTTTGTGCCTGGGCATGGCCATAGGGCAATGCCGCCAGGGCGGCCATTGCCAACGCGGGAAACAACTTGAACCGATTCATGACGAACCTCCTATGAAGCGCGTTGCTCGCGCAGTGGAAAAAGCAGGAGCGCCTCCTGGGGCACCGC
>JBDUCE010000019.1:0-12668 GCA_040003635.1 Betaproteobacteria bacterium | reverse complement strand
GGCACTGGTCGCCGGATTGTTCCGGGAGCGGGTGAGCACGCTGGTCGAGATGGCGGAGGCAGCGCGCTACTTCTACATCACGCCCGATGCGCCGGCTGAGCTCGTGGCCACTCATCTGACGGACGCCACCCGGCCCGCCCTGATGGCGCTTCATGGGCAGTTCGCCGACCTGTGCTGGACGCGGGACGCCATCGGGACCGCGATCAAGGCGAACGCGGCCCATCATGGATTGAAGCCCGGCCAGGTCATGATGGCCTTGCGGGTCCTGGTGGCGGGCTCCGCGCAGACCCCGGCCATCGATGCGGTCCTTGCATTGCTCGGCCGCGTGCGCGCGCGGGAGCGCCTCGCCGCGGGGCTCGATCTCGGCCATTGAATGTTGCTGCGTCGGCCAACGCCTGGCGCGTTGCATTGCCACGCCGTGGGTCCCGCGCATCGGGGCGAGACATCGGGTAAAATACCAATTTCCCGGAACTTGTCGACCATGACCAAGTTCGTCTTCGTGACCGGCGGGGTGGTTTCCTCCCTCGGCAAAGGCATCGCGGCCGCATCGCTCGCTGCCATCCTCACTACCCGCGGCGTTCGCGTCACCAATCTCAAGCTCGACCCGTATATCAACGTCGATCCTGGAACGATGAGTCCGTTCCAGCACGGGGAGGTGTTTGTCACCGAGGATGGTGCCGAAACCGATCTCGACCTGGGACACTACGAGCGCTTTGCCGACGTGCGGATGGGCAAGCGCAACAACTTCACCACCGGCCAGATTTACGAGAGCGTCATCCGCAAGGAGCGTCGCGGCGATTATCTCGGCGGCACGGTGCAGGTCATCCCCCACATCACCGACGAAATCAAGGGCTGGATTGCATCCGGCGCGGGCGACGCCGAAGTTGCGGTGGTTGAAGTCGGGGGCACGGTCGGCGACATCGAGTCGCTGCCCTTCCTCGAAGCGATCCGGCAACTCGGCATCATGCTGGGCCGCGAAAACGTCTGCTACATCCATCTGACCCTGGTGCCTTACATTCCCACTGCGGGCGAAATGAAGACCAAGCCCACGCAGCATTCGGTCAAGGAGTTGCGCGAGATCGGGATCCAGCCCGACGTAGTGCTCTGCCGCGCCGACCGGCCGATTCCGGATAGCGACCGGCGCAAGATCGCGCTTTTCACCAATGTCGCGCCCGAAGCCGTCATTCCCGCGCTCGACACCGATTCGATCTACAAAATACCCGCGGCGCTGCACGCCGAAGGGCTCGACGCCATCGTCTGCAAAAAACTCGAGCTCAATCCGCCACCGGCCGATCTGTCCAACTGGAACGATCTTGTCTATGCGCTCGAGCATCCCGAACACACCGTGAACATCGCGATGGTCGGCAAATATGTCGATCTCACCGAGTCGTACAAATCGCTTTCCGAGGCACTGACCCATGCCGGCATTCATACCCGGAGCAGGGTACGCATCCAGTACATCGATTCCGAAGCGGTCGAGCGCGATGGAATCGGCTGCCTCGCCGGCATGGATGCCATCCTCGTTCCCGGCGGGTTTGGCAAACGCGGCGTCAACGGCAAGATCGCGGCAATTCGCTATGCCCGCGAGAATGGCGTGCCGTATCTCGGCATCTGCCTGGGCATGCAGTTGGCGGTCATTGAATACGCGCGGCACAAGGCGGGTCTCGAAGGCGCCAACAGCACGGAGTTCGATGGACAGACGCCGCATCCGGTGGTCGCGCTCATCACCGAATGGCAGAACCGCGACGGCTCGGTGGAAAAACGCAGCGCCGCCTCCGATCTGGGCGGTACGATGCGCCTGGGTGCGCAGCCCTGCGAGGTGACGCCGGGATCGCTCGCCCATCGCATCTACGGTTCGACCCGTGTCGCCGAACGGCATCGGCACCGTTACGAAGTGAACAACCATTACCTGCCGCGAATCGAAGCTGCCGGCCTCGTGGTCAGTGCGCGGGCGAAGAGCGCGCTGGCGGGAGATCTGTGCGAGATGATCGAGCTCAAGGACCATCCGTGGTTCTTCGGCTGCCAGTTTCACCCGGAGTTCACCTCGAACCCGCGCCGCGGTCATCCGCTTTTCATCGGGTTCGTCCGCGCGGCGCTCGAGCGGCACCAGCGTGGGCAGGATGGCGCAGCGGTAGCGGCAATGCCCGAGCTGGTGGCCTCGATCTAGTGGGGATGAGTGGCAGCGGCGCAAACCCCGTGTCATTCCCGCGGCAATCCAATGTCTTACGACAACGTCGCCGGGTCCCCGCCTCCGCGGGGACGACGATATGCCACGTTTGGCGCAAACGCCGCGTCATTCCCGCTAAGGCGGGAATCCAATGTCTTACGACAACCTCCCTGGTCCCCGCCTCCGCGGGGACGACGATATCCGGCGTTCGGATTTTCGCAACGCTACCGTAAGCTGACCCAATGAAACTATGCGGTTTCGAGGTTGGGCTCGACCATCCGCTGTTCCTCATTGCCGGGCCGTGCGTGGTCGAGTCAGCGCAACTCCAGCTCGACGTTGCCGGCGCGCTCAAGGAAACGTGCGCCGCACTGGGAGTGCCATTCATTTTTAAGTCGTCGTACGACAAGGCCAATCGCAGCTCGGATGCCTCGTTCCGCGGGCCCGGGATGGACGAAGGCCTGCGCATCCTGGCGGAGGTGAAGCGCCAGATCGGCGTCCCGGTGCTCACTGACGTGCACACCGAGGCCGAAATTCCCATCGTCGCCGCAGTGGTCGACGTGCTGCAGACGCCGGCGTTCCTGTGCCGCCAGACCGATTTCATCCATGCCGTCGCAAGCGCGGGCAAGCCGGTGAACATCAAGAAGGGCCAATTCCTTGCTCCCGAAGACATGCAGCAAGTGGTTCTCAAGGCGCGCGGAGCGAGCGGTACGGACAACGTTCTGGTGTGCGAGCGGGGTGCCTCCTTCGGCTATCACAACCTGGTTTCAGACATGCGCTCGCTCGCGATCATGCGATCAACCGGGTGTCCAGTGGTTTTCGATGCCACGCACTCGGTGCAGTTGCCGGGAGGAAAGGGCACCGCCAGCGGCGGGCAGCGTGAATTCGTCCCGGTGCTGGCGCGCGCAGCCGTCGCTGCGGGGGTGGCGGGCGTATTCATGGAAACGCACCCGGATCCGGCGAAAGCCTTGTCGGATGGGCCTAATGCCTGGCCTTTGGCGCGCATGTCCGAGTTACTCGAAGCATTGGTCGAGCTCGATGCCGTGACCAAGCGTCACGGCTTTGCCGAACATGAATTCATGGCGGCGCGCTGACTGCCAGGCGCCCTCTAAGCCGGCCAACCGAAAACGGACAACAACTCATGAGCGCCATCGTCGACGTCATCGCCCGCGAAATCCTCGATTCCCGCGGCAACCCCACGGTCGAAGCCGACGTCGTGCTGGAATCGGGGGTTTCGGGACGCGCGGCCGTGCCGTCCGGCGCCTCTACGGGATCGAAGGAAGCGATCGAGTTGCGCGATGGTGATGCCGCCCGCTACTTCGGCAAGGGCGTGATGAAGGCGGTCGAGAACGTGAATACGGAGCTATGCGAGGCGATCATCGGTCTCGATGCCTCCGAGCAGGCATTCATCGACAAGACCATGATCGACCTCGACGGCTCCGAGAACAAGGGTCGGCTCGGCGCCAATGCGATCCTCGCGGTTTCGTGCGCGGTGGCGAAAGCGGCGGCCGATGAGTCTTCGCTGCCGCTTTATCGTTATCTGGGCGGGATCGGTGAGATGCAG
The DNA here is from genome assembly GCA_040003635.1 of Betaproteobacteria bacterium. Classification (GTDB taxonomy): domain Bacteria; phylum Pseudomonadota; class Gammaproteobacteria; order Burkholderiales; family Casimicrobiaceae; genus CAIWHR01. The sequence continues at coordinate 8,940 of JBDUCE010000019.1, read as the reverse complement.
CTTCCGGTGCCCCTGATGAACGTCATCAACGGGGGCGCGCACGCCAACAACAAGATCGATCTGCAGGAATTCATGCTGGTGCCCATCGGCGCGCCCACGTTCCGGGAAGCATTGCGCTACGGCGCCGAGGTGTTTCATACGCTGAAGAAGATCATCGACAGCCGGGGCATGCCGACGACCGTCGGCGACGAGGGCGGCTTTGCCCCCGACCTCGCGTCCAACGAAGCCGCCCTGCAGTTGCTGGTCGAGGCGATCGACAAGGCCGGATACGTCCCCGGCACCGACATCGCCCTTGCGCTCGACTGTGCCGCGAGCGAATTTTCGCGCGACGGAAAATACCAACTCGAGTCAGAAGGGTTGTCGCTTTCTTCCGAGCAGTTCAGCGACGTTCTCGCTACCTGGTGCGACAAATATCCAATCATTAGTATCGAGGACGGAATGTCGGAGCATGATTGGGAGGGCTGGAAGCATCTTACCGAGCGTCTCGGCCACAAGGTCCAGCTCGTGGGTGACGATCTTTTCGTGACCAACACGAAGATATTGAAGCAGGGCATCGCCAAGGGCGTGGCCAATTCCATCCTGATCAAGATCAACCAGATCGGAACCCTGAGCGAAACGTTCGCGGCCATCACCATGGCGCATCGCGCTGCTTACACCGCAGTGGTTTCGCATCGGTCCGGCGAAACCGAAGACAGCCTGATCGCGGACATTGCGGTGGGTACCAACGCCGGCCAGATCAAGACCGGATCGCTCTCCCGCTCCGACCGCATCGCCAAGTACAACCAGTTGCTGCGCATCGAGGAAGACCTGGGCGAAGCCGCGAGCTACCCCGGGCGCAGCGCTTTTTTCAACCTCGTCTGAAGGAGTCAACGCGTTGCGTGTGCTGGCCGTCGTCCTCGTGCTCCTGATCGCCGCGTTGCAGTACCCGATGTGGCTGGGGAAGGGCGGCTGGCTACAGGTGCGCGAGCTCGATCGTCAGCTCGGCGTTCAGCGCGAAGCCAGTGCGAAGCTCAAGGAACGCAACGACCGGCTCGACGCCGACGTGCGCGACTTGAAAACGGGCTACGAGGCGATCGAGGAGCGCGCGCGCTCCGAGCTCGGGATGGTTCGCCAGGACGAAGTATTTTTCCAGCTTCAGAATACGGCGCCGGCAGGCGCGGCCACCGGGTTGCCGAACAAAAGCGATCCAGGCAAGCAGGACATCTCGCCGCCGCCTGCCGCTGAGGCGGGTTTAGTCAAGCGCTGACGCGACGAAGCGATAGTCGCGCCGCCGTGCGTGGGCAGTGCGTGCCGCCGCGTCTCTTCCTTCCCGCCACCGTGCAGCGCATCACCTCACCGCACAATCCGCGGCTGCGCGAGGCAGCCCGGCTGGTGGCGTCCGCACGCGATCGCCGCAAGGCCGGCAAATGCGTGATCGAAGGCGAGCATCTCATCATGGTGTACGCCGAGCGCATGGGCGCGCCGGAGGTGCTCATCATGTCCGAACAGGCATTGCAGCGGCCGGCCGTTGCGGCGCTGGGCGCGCGGTTTGCGAAGCTCACACTGGTGGTGCCCACGCCGGTGTTCGCGGAGCTGGCAACACTGCCGCCGGGGATCGGTGTCATCGCCGTCGTACCAACCCCCCAAGGGCAGCCATCCGGGCCTTGCGACTTTTGCGTGCTGCTCGAGGATCTGCAGGATCCGGGCAATGTCGGCTCGATCCTCCGCACCGCCGCCGCAGCCGGCGTCGATCGGGTCCTGCTATCGAAGCATTGCGCGTTCGCCTGGTCGCCCAAAGTGTTGCGAGCGGGTCAGGGTGCGCATTTTCTTCTTGCAATCGAGGAGGGGGTCGATCTGCCGGCGTGGGCCGCCGCATTTGCGGACGGCGGCGGACGGGTCGTGGCGGCGGTGGTGGAAGGCGGGGGTGCCCTCTTCGATGCCCCGCTTGCCGGGCGGGTGGCCATTGCCATCGGCAACGAAGGCAGTGGATTGTCGCGGGCACTCGAAGCGGCGGTTTCCGCCCGTATCTCGATTCCCATGCCCGGCGGAATGGAATCGCTGAACGCGGCGGCCGCGGCGGCGATATGCATGTTCGAGTGTGTGCGGCAACGGCTGGCAGCAGACGGGGCCTGACTTGGGCGTACGATGAAATAAGGGTTGCAGCACTTCCATCCTTGCCGACACGCGCGACCTGAATTCAAAACACATGTCGCTGCAGCTTGCCCCGGTGCAGGATGGTCGTGGCGATTTCCTCGATCGACTTGGCGCTGGTGTCGAGCATCGGTATCCGCTCGCTCTCCATCAGATTTTCGGCCTCCCGAACTTCGACGCGGCAAGTCTCGAGTGACGCGTACTTGCTTCCCGGCCGCCGCTCTTCGCGGATCTGGTGCAGCCGGTCGGGGTTGATGGTGAGTCCGAACAGGCGATCGCGAAAGGGCATGACCGACGCGGGCAGCCGGCGATCGACGAAGTCTTCCGGGGTCAGCGGAAAATTGGCGGCCCGAATGCCGAATTGCAGGGCGAGATAAAGCGAGGTCGGCGTCTTCCCGCACCGCGACACACCGACCAGGATCACCTGCGCCTTGCCGAGATCGCGGGTAGCAACGCCGTCGTCGTGCGTCTGGGTGAAGTTGATGGCTTCCATGCGGGCAAAATATTCGTGGCTGTTGGCGATCCCATGCGAGCGTCCGGCGGCGTGGGAGCTCTTGGCATTGAGCTCGGATTCGAGCGGCGCGATGAAGACCTGGAAAAGGTCGAGGGTCAGCGCGTGGGCGTCCCGGCGGATGGTGGCGCTCGCCAGTTCATCGACCACCGAGCTGAATACGATGGGCGTCTGCCGTTCGCGTGCGGCCACGTCGTTGATCTGGCCGATCACTGCGTCGATCTTCTCGGGCGAATCGACAAAGGGGATCGTCTCGCGCTGGAACCGGATCCCCTCGAACTGCGACAACAGGCTGTTGCCGAGCATTTCGGCGGTGATGCCGGTACGGTCCGACACAAAGAACACAAAACGGCGTTCGGGATCCATGTGTGGCGGAGGAGCGAGGCGCTAGCCGCGCCGCGCGGAAATGCAGTCTACCAATGCTGCCAGACGGGAACGACGCCGGCCGGCATCGGCGGCAAGTCGCCGAGATCCATGCGGCTCTCTCCGGGTCCGTGATAATCGGACCCGCCCGAAGCCATCAAGCCGTACACGCGCGCAAGGGTCGCGAATTCCGCGAACTGCGCGGTCGTATGCGAGGACGAAAGCACTTCGATCGCATCGCCGCCGGCGTCACGAAAATCCGCCAGCAGTTTTCGCAATCCACTCGCGCTCACCTTGTAGCGTCCGGGATGGGCCAGCACCGCCTGGCCGCCTGCCGTGTGGATCCAGTCGATGGCCTGCGGAAGCGTTGCCCATTCGTGCACGACGTACCCGGGTTTGCCCGGCGTGAGATAACGCTTGAACACGTCCTTGACCTCGTTTGCGTAGCCCGCCTCGACGAGATAGCGCGCGAAGTGAGTGCGCGAGACGAGCTCCTCGCTGGTCACATATTTCATCGCCCCTTCGTAAGCCCCGCGGATGCCCGCTTCGGCGAGCGCGTCGGCAATGCGCCGCCCGCGGGTAATGCGGCCGCTGCGAATTTTCTCCAGCCCTTGCACCAGCGCGGGTGATTCAGGGTCGATGCGAAGGGCAACGACGTGCAGCGTGAGGGATTCCCAGCTCACCGAAAGCTCGGCCCCGTTCACGAAGGTGATCCCCACGTCGGCGGCGGCGGCGCGCGCCTCCGCGAGACCGGCCACTTCGTCGTGATCCGTCAATGCCAGGACGTCGACGCCGCGACTTGCCGCACGGGCGACCACCGCTGCCGGCGAGAGCAAGCCGTCGGAGTAAGTCGAATGCGAGTGCAGGTCGTAGCGGAGCATCGGATCGGTAAGCCTTCGGGAGGGTCCTGGCGGAATGTCGGCTACGAGGGATGACGACTCGATAGTCAAAGATGTCGCTATCACTACTTGAGCTAAGAGCTTGATTCTAGCAGAATGTCGGGTTTTCTCTTCGTCATCCGGGCGGCTTTTCGCAACCCGCAAATCCAGGCCTCCACCCAGTGCTCACCGCCGCCAGTCTCACCATCCAGTTCGGGGCCAAGCCCCTTTTCGAAAATGTCTCGGCCAAGTTCGGCGACGGCAATCGCTATGGCCTCATTGGCGCCAATGGCAGCGGCAAATCCACGCTGATGAAAATCCTCGGCGGCGATCTCGAGTCGAGCGGAGGATCGGTCGCGCTCGATCCCCATGAGCGCCTCGGGAAGCTCACGCAGGACCAGTTCGCCTATGAAGACACGCGGGTACTCGATGTCGTGCTGATGGGCCACGACGCGATGTGGCGGGTGAAGCAGGAGAAGGACGCCATCTACGAGGACCCCGCCGCGACCGAGGACGACTATCTTCATGCCGCCGAGCTCGAGGGGAAGTTTGCGGAGTTCGACGGCTACACCGCGGAGGCGCGCGCCGGCGAGTTGCTGCTGGGCGCGGGGATCGCGATCGAGTTGCACGACGGTCCGATGAGCGCCGTGGCGCCGGGCTGGAAGCTGCGGGTGCTTCTCGCGCAGGCCCTCTTTTCCGACCCGGACATCCTGCTCCTGGACGAGCCGACCAACAACCTCGACATCAACTCCATCCGCTGGCTGGAAGACGTGCTGAACGCGCGCTCGAGCACGATGATCATCATCTCCCACGACCGCCACTTCCTGAACAGCGTCTGCACCCACATGGCCGACCTCGACTACGCGACCTTGCGCGCGTATCCGGGCAACTACGACGACTACATGATCGCGTCGACCCAGGCCCGCGCGCAGGTGCTTTCGGCCAACGTGAAAGCGAAAGAGAAAATTGCCGAGCTGCAGGAGTTCGTGCGCCGGTTTTCGGCCAACAAATCCAAGGCGCGGCAGGCGACCTCGCGCGCCCGGCAGATCGAGAAGATCAACGTTGCCGACATCAAGCCCTCATCGCGCCAAAACCCGTACATCCGGTTCGACGTCGATCCCAGGCAAAAGCTGCACCGGCAGGCGGTAGAGCTCCAGCATCTGGCCAAAGGTTGGGGCCAGCCGCGCGAGCTTTTTTCCAACCTTTCGCTGATGCTCGACGCGGGCGAGCGGCTGGCGATCATCGGCCCGAATGGCGCCGGCAAGACGACGCTGCTGCGGACGCTGCTCGGTGAGCTCAGCCCGGATGCCGGCGCGGTCAAGTGGGCCGAGAAGGCGTCCATCGGCTATTTCATGCAGGACCAGACCGGGGTGTTCGAGTCGGACGAGACCGTGGTCGACTGGATGGCCCGATGGATGCAGCCGGGGGACGACGAGCAAATCGTGCGGGCGACGCTCGGTCGGCTCCTTTTCACCGGCGACGACGGCCGGAAACCGCTGCGGGTGCTCTCCGGTGGCGAGCGCGGCCGCATGCTCTTCGGCAAGCTGATGCTGTTGCGGCCCAACGTCCTCATGATGGATGAGCCGACCAATCACATGGACATGGAATCGATCGAGTCCCTGAACCTGGCCCTCGAGCTCTACAAGGGCACGCTGGTGTTCGTCTCGCACGATCGGCAGTTCGTCTCTTCCCTGGCCACGCAGGTGATCGAGCTCGGAACGCCCGCGCCGGTGCATTTCATCGGAAACTACGAAGACTATCTGGCGTCAAAAGGAGGAGTGTAGGTAGAGCGTCGCTGCAACAGAAACCGGCGTTTTTCCCGGTTTCTGACGGATGGTGCTTGCTCCGTGCTCGAGGTTTGCCCAAAATATGCCATTGGTATGGTGTGTGCTTGGCTACGCTTTTTTCAATAACTCTCGGACCACCGTGAAGATCTTCGACCGCGTGCTCAACCCCCGCGAAATCCGCCGCCGGCTCGGTCTTAACCAGGAGCAATTCTGGACCCAGATCGGCGTGACGCAGAGCGGCGGCTCGCGCTATGAGAGCGGGCGTGAAATGCCCAAACCGGTGCGCGAACTGCTCCGCCTGGTGCACGTGGAGCAGATCGATCTGTCGCAGGTAAAACGCGTCGATTTCGAGATCATCAGCTATTTGAAGGAAGCGCACCCCGATCTCTACCGCACCTTGCGCCGCGCCGTGCGTGGCCGCCAGCGTGCTGGTCTTCCCGGCATGGCCGGCACCGTCGAGCCGGTGGGAGGAATCGAGTTGCCGTTGCCTGGCGAGGGACACCTTCCCGGCACCCACCTCGACTGACGGTAACTGCGTGTACCGGCCTGGGGTCGAGGGACTCCTAGGCAAACAGTACCCACCCACGGGCCCGCTCATCGGGCCCGTCGCGTTTTGGTACCCTCGCAGACGCTCCTCGTTGCCGTTCCTAGGGCGGCTCACGCGGATCCTTTGCTACCGCCTTGCAGCGCAGCATCACGAGGCCGTCTCACCTCGCAAGGTAAAATCCCCGCCTCCATAAGCGTGTTTTGCGCAGCGCACCAAGGCTCGCGTACCAATGACCGTAGGGATTGGCATGGAAAACGAAGTACGGATTGTGCCGTTCGAGCGTTTGCGCATGGGTGACGTTGATCAGGTGGGCGGGAAGAACGCGTCGCTCGGCGAAATGATCAGCCAACTCGCCGGCGCCGGCATCCGTGTTCCCGGGGGATTCGCAACGACGGCGTTCGCGTTCGGCGAGTATCTGGCCTCGAACCAGCTCGAGGAACGCATCGCGAAGCGCCTCAACGACCTCGATGTCGACGACGTCAGCGCCCTCGCATCCGCCGGCACAGAGATTCGCGGCTGGGTAATGGCGGCTTCAATGCCCCGCCCCTTGAGCGATGCCATTGCGGCCGCTTACCAGGGACTTACCCGTGATTCGCCGGGCGCGACGTGGGCCGTGCGCTCGTCGGCCACGGCCGAGGATCTACCCGAGGCATCCTTCGCAGGCCAACAAGAATCATTTCTTAACATCAATGGCTTGGACAATATACTTCATGCGGTAAAGGAGGTATTTGCATCCCTCTACAATGACCGCGCCATAGCCTATCGGGTCCATCAGGGGTTCCACCACGCCGAAGTTGCTCTCTCCGCCGGGGTGCAGCGCATGGTCCGCAGCGATCGAGGGGCCTCGGGCGTGATGTTCACGCTGGATACCGAATCGGGCTTCGACCAGGTCGTTTTCATCACGGCCGCTTACGGTCTTGGCGAAACGGTGGTACAGGGGGCCGTCAACCCCGACGAGTTCTACGTCTACAAGCCGAACCTCGCTGCCGGGCGCCCGGCGATATTGCGCAAGAGTGTCGGCAGCAAGGCGATCAAGATGGTGTTCGGTAATGCGCCATCCGCCGGCCGCTCGACCGTGACCCAGCAGGTGCCCGAGGCGGAGCGGGACCGGTTTTCGATCACCGACGCCGAAGTCGAGGAGCTTGCCCGCTATGCCCTGACCATCGAGGCCCATTACGGCCGGCCGATGGACATCGAGTGGGGGCGCGACGGCGACGACGGCAAGCTCTACATCCTTCAGGCGCGCCCGGAGACGGTCAAATCGCGGGAAAGCGGGGAGTCGCGCGAGTTGCTGCGCCGTTACCGGCTTACTTCCACGTCGCAGATCATTGCGACGGGCCGCGCCATTGGCCAGAAGATTGGGCAGGGCACGGTGCGCATCGTCAAATCAGCGGCAGAGATGGATCGGGTAGGGGCAGGAGACGTACTGGTGGCCGACATGACCGATCCGGACTGGGAGCCCGTCATGAAGCGCGCTGCGGCGATCGTCACCAATCGCGGGGGCCGCACCTGCCACGCCGCGATCATCGCGCGTGAGCTTGGCGTTCCGGCGGTCGTCGGTTGCGGAGATGCAACCGAGCTTCTCGAGGACGGCGCCGAAGTGACCGTGTCCTGTGCCGAAGGCGACACCGGGCACGTCTACGCCGGCTTGCTCGGCATCGATATCGACGAGGTCGCGCTCGACCGCATGCCGCCCTCGCCGACCAAGATCATGATGAATGTCGGCAATCCGGAGCTCGCGTTCGAGTTTCGCCGGTTGCCGAACGAAGGGGTCGGGCTGGCGCGCCTGGAATTCATCATCAACAAGAACGTGGGCATCCATCCGAAAGCGCTGCTCCAGTTCGATCGCCTGCCTCCCGATCTTGCGCGCGAAGTCGGCCGCCGGATTGCGGGCTACTCCAGCCCGACGGAGTTCTACATCAGCAAGATCGCCGAGGGCATCGCCACGATTGCCGCAGCGTTCTTTCCCAAGAAGGTGATCGTCCGGCTTTCGGACTTCAAGTCGAACGAATACTCGAACCTGCTCGGCGGTGCCGAGTTCGAGCCGCATGAAGAAAACCCCATGCTGGGATTTCGCGGCGCCTCGCGTTACATCGCACCGGAGTTCCACGACTGTTTCGCACTCGAATGCGAGGCGATGAAGCGCGTGCGCGACGACATGGGCCTGACCAATGTCGAGCTGATGGTGCCCTTCGTGCGCACGCTGAAGGAAGCGGAAGAAGTCATCAGCCTGTTGCGGGCGCAAGGGCTCGAGCGCGGCAGGAATGGCCTGCGTGTGATCATGATGTGCGAGATCCCGTCGAACTCGATTCTCGCCGATCGGTTTCTCGAGCATTTCGACGGATTTTCCATCGGCTCCAACGACATGACGCAATTGACGCTCGCCGTCGATCGCGATTCGGGTGGACCCATTGCCAGCACGTTCGATGAGCGCGACGATGCCGTCAAGGCGATGCTCTCGATGGCGATCACGGCATGCCGCAAGGCGGGCAAGTACGCCGGCATTTGCGGGCAGGGACCGTCCGACCATCCCGATCTTGCGCAGTGGCTGGTCGCGCAGGGGATCGAGAGCATGTCACTCAATCCCGATACCGTCGTGGCGACCTGGCTACTGCTGGCGGGGCAAAAGCAGCCGGCCTGAAGGTCGTCGATTGGTTCGCCCTCCGGCGATGATTGGCGTTTGTCTGCACGCCAGCACATGAGGCCCCGTCATTCCCGCGCACG
>JBDUCE010000018.1:0-12669 GCA_040003635.1 Betaproteobacteria bacterium | reverse complement strand
CATCGGTGAGCCGCTTGCGACAGCGGGTCTCATCGGTGAACCGCGTGCGACAACGGGTCTCATCGGTGAACCGCGTGCGACAACGCCGAGCACAGCCGGGAGTGGAATGAAGCGGATGCGCTCGCAATTGCGCCTGTGGTGTCGCGAACGCGCTCGTGGATGCCTGCCACGGCTTCGGCGAACGCTTCTGCCTGGCGCATCATCACTTTTGCGTGCTCGCGATCGCTGGCACTCATCTGCACGTCATCGAGACGGTTGACGAGCGCGGAAGAACGTTCCGTCGACTTGATTGAAGCCATTGGCAACTCCTGCAGCGATTGGTGGTGATGCATCCAATGTAGGGTGCGGGCACCGGGGATGCCAATCGCATTTTCGGATGATCGCCATTGCGGCTGCCGATGTCCGAGGGCCCGTGAACCGGCACGATCGGCGCGGCTTTCCGGGCCGAGGGTAGAACGCCGACGCGGCGCGCAACCTCAACGCAGAGCGCAATCCGAACCACCGTGCGGTCCTAAGCGCGGTGAACGAAGCGCGTCAGTCCTACTGTGCTTTCCCGAAGTAAGTGACAAAACTCAATCGTCATCCCCGCGATCACGGGGATCCATTTTCGCACCTAGCAAATGGATTTCCGCTTGCGCGGGAATGACGGAGCAGCTGTCATGCAGATCCGTAAGTGTCAATAGCTTGCCTGCGCCTCGGGCTCCAATACATCCGCCCAGACGTCGAGCAGCACTCGGCGCAAGGCGACGAGCAGAGGATCGGCGTCGCGATCAGCGCCGTGGACGAGCCATAGTTGCGTCGTCACCTTCGAGCCCGGCCAGAGTGCGGTGCGTCCGGCCCGGGTCGATTGCGCCGCAATTTCCGCGCGGATCAGGCTTACGCCGACCCCTGATTCGACCAGGTTGACGATCACGGACTCGTTGTCGGCTTCGATGATTCGCTGCGGTTGGGCACGGTTCCGGAACAGTTCCAGCACCAATTGCCGATGCGAGCTCGGTGCCGGTGCCACGATCCACTTACGCTCGGTGAGCGCCTCCCACGACGTCTCCGCCAGCTCATCCGCCCAGGCGATGGGCATCGCCACGCGATAGCACATGTCCCGCAGGGGAATGGAGCGCAAATCGGCGGCAGGCAGCGCGCCGAAGTAGAAACTCGCGTCCAGCGTCCCGTCCCGCACCTTGGCCAGCGCATCGCTCGACATCAATTGATGCAACTCGAGCTCGATTTGCGGGTAGCTCTCGAGCGCGCGAACCAGCAAATCACCCACGCGCAGCACCGCAGGGTCGAGCACCGTTCCGAGTTTGAGATGACCCGTGGGCCGTCCGCGCAACTCCTGCGCGGAATGCTGCAGATGTTGCACCGCGCCGATGATCTGCTCGGCTTCGGACAGCAGCTGGCGTCCGGACAGGGTCAAGGCCATGCCCGACGACGTCCGGTCGAACAGGCTGACGCCGAACTGCTCCTCCAGCGCCTTGATGTGCCCGGAAATCGCGGGCTGGCTTAAATGCAGCGCCTCAGCCGCCCGCGTGAGATGGGCAAATTTGGCGACGGTGACAAAAGAGCGCAGTTGATTGAGGTCCATAGCAATCCCTTTCAGGGCCTCCCGCAGCGGGGGTTAAGGGCCAATTTATTGCCTTGCAACATGAACTTGGCATCTCATTTTCGCCACTGATCGCTGCCATCCAAACATCTGATTGGATTTGTCCTCCCGACTCCGGTGAAAATAGAGCCTTCCTTGTGAAAGGCTTATTGATTAATACCTTACATAGGTCATCAGGATCATGAAAGCAAGCGCCACCCCCGTTTATTTTAGCTCGGCGGAGCCCTATCCCCTACCAAGCAGAGGCTCAACCAAGGGGGACGAGCCCGATTATAGCGCAACTTTGCTGCACCGCACCACCGCGCTGCCGATATGGCCTCCCCAAGTTGACCATTTCGCGCTCGAGCGCTTGGCGCGCGAGGCGCGCCGAGATTACATCGGGTGGCTATTCCGTCGCGCGCAACAGGCCATCGCGGCCCGCTTCGCACCGGGGCGTCCCAGGGCGAAGACGCCCTGCGACATGCCCGACATCAAACAGGAGAACGCATGAATATCGTCACCAGATTTTTCCAGCGCCTTGCCGCCAACGTCCATCGCATCGAGCGCGAGCGGCGTGAAGGCTACCTCGCCGGCGCGACCGACATCCACGACCTGGAGCGGCGCATGCGAGAGCTCGAGCGTCCCTCGGATCTGTGGTCACGCTGAGCACAGCGCTTGCGCAACTCACCAAGAGAGAATCCGATGCATGAGATTTACATGCTCGCCGTACTGTCCCGCGGATCGCGATCACCGGCCGCGGCGCAAACGCGCGACGAGCGCATCCGTGAGGAGCAGGCGTTCTATGATCTTCACGGCAGAAACCGCAGCGCGAAGTCCGGCTTTTGGCGGTTCGCGCCGGCGCCGCTCGTGCTCGCCGCTTCAGCAGCCGTTATCAGCGTAATGGGACTGACGCAACTCCTGCTGCACTGAGCCTCCACGGCTCCCCCGGTTCGGAAGAGTCGTTGGCCGGTCAACCCAGCCGCGTGCTCCGACGCCTTAGAAATTCGGAAAACTCTCCGCTTAGCTCCGGATGCTTGAGGGCGAAATCCACCGTCGCTTCGAGATAGCCCAGTTTGCTGCCGCAGTCGTAGCGCCGGCCCTCGAACGCATAGGCGAGCACGGTTTCCTCGCGCAATAGCTGCGCAATGCCGTCGGTGAGCTGGACTTCGCCGCCCGCGCCCGGCGCTAGCGTGCGCAAGTGATGAAAAATACGCGGCGTCAGCACATACCTGCCCACGACGCCAAGGATTGACGGCGTCGATCCCGGCGCTGGCTTTTCCATGATCCGCTCGATGGGTGCTGCGCGCTCTCGCATGGCGCCCGTTTCCACGACGCCGTAGTTGGCGATGTCGGCGGGCGGAATTTCCATGACTCCGATCACCGAGCAGTCGTCGCGATCGGCGATCGACGCCATCTGCCGCATGACCGGTATGGTCGCGTCAATCAGGTCGTCGGCCAGCAGGACCGCGAACGATTCGTTGCCGACGACCGGCGCCGCGCACAATACCGCGTGGCCGAGGCCGAGCGCTTCGGTCTGCCGGATGTAGATGCAATTGATGCCCGGCGGCGTCGCCGACTGCACGGTTTCAAGCAGCGCGGTCTTGTTGCGTGCGGCGAGCTCCGTCTCGAGCTCGTAGGCCTTGTCGAAATGGTCTTCGATCGCGCGCTTGTTGCGTCCGGTGATGAAGATCATGTCGGTGATCCCGGCAGCCGCTGCCTCCTCCACCGCATATTGGATCAGCGGCTTGTCGACGACCGGGAGCATTTCCTTGGGACTGGCCTTGGTCGCGGGCAGGAACCGGCTGCCAAAGCCCGCCACGGGAAAAACCGCCTTGGTGATTCTGCTCATGATGGGTCTTTCCGTGAGTGTGGGTCTTCCGTGAGTGCTGCGATCAGGACTTCACCGTAAAAGAAGCGCGCGCAGGCCCTCTTCATCGAGCACCGGAATGCCCAGCGCCTGCGCTCGCTCGAGTTTGCTCCCGGGATCCTCTCCCGCGACGACGTAGCTCGTTTTTTTGGACACGCCGCCGGCCACCTTGGCGCCGGCGGCCTCGATCATGGCTTTGGCGTCGTCGCGGGCAAGACTGCGCAACGTGCCGGTCAGGACGATCGTCAGTCCCGCAAGCGGTCCCGCCGCCGCGCGCTGGGGGGCGTGCTCGGGCCAGTGCACGCCGGCGATGCGAAGCGCTTCGATCACTTCGCGATTGTGCGGCTGGGCGAAGAATTGCGCGATGCTTTCGGCGAGCACGGGGCCGACATCCGGCACCCCGGGCAACACGGCTTCGTCGGCAGCCATCAGGGCTTCGAGGTTGCCGAAGTATCGCCCCAGGTCGCGCGCCGTCGCTTCGCCCACGTGACGAATGCCGAGCGCATAAATGAAACGCTCGAGGGTCGTGAACTTGCTCGCTGCGATCGCCGCGAGCACGTTGGCCGCGGATTTTTCCGCCATGCGCTCGAGCGCCGCCAGATCCGGGAGCGCAAGCCGGTACAGGTCGGACGCCGTGTGCACCATGCCGGCATCGACGAGCTGATCGACGAGCTTGTCGCCAAGACCCTCGATGTCCATGGCGCGGCGCCCGGCGAAGTGCAGCAACGCCTGCTTGCGCTGCGCTGGACACACGAGCCCGCCCGAGCATCGGGCCACCGCCTCTTCGGGCAGACGCACGATGGCGGAGCCGCATTCGGGACATGTGGTGGGCATCACGAACGTGCGGGCATCAGTGGGCCGTCGTTCCAGCACCACGCGCACCACTTCCGGAATGACATCGCCTGCGCGGCGCACCACGACGGTGTCTCCGATTCGCACGTCCTTGCGCCGGACCTCATCTTCGTTGTGGAGGGTGGCGTTGGTCACCGTGACCCCGCCGACGAACACCGGCTTCAGTCGCGCGACAGGCGTGACGGCGCCGGTGCGGCCGACCTGGACGCCTATGCCAAGGACTTCGGTCGGCACTTCCTCTGCCGGAAATTTGTGCGCGATGGCAAATCGTGGCGCGCGGGACACATATCCCAGCTGCTGCTGCAAACGCAGGTCATTCAGTTTGTAGACGACGCCATCGATCTCGAAGGGCAGCAGCGCCCGCCGCTCCGCGATTTGCCGGTAATAGGCGAGAAGCCCCGTCGATCCGCGCACCAGTGCGCGTTCACCGGTGACCGGAAAGCGCAGTTCTGCCAGCCACTGCAACAGCGCGTCCTGCGTCGACGGTGGCGTGAGCCGCCCCCAGTCGACCTCGCCCACGCCGTAGGCGAAAAAACGCAGGCGGCGGCTCGCCGTGATCCGTGGATCGAGCTGACGCAGCGATCCCGCCGCCGCGTTGCGCGGATTGACGAACGTCTTTTCGTTGCGTTCGGCCTGCGCGGCATTCATGCGCTCGAAGTCTTTTCTCATCATCAGGACTTCGCCGCGCACTTCCATGAGCGGAGGCACCTTGCCTTGCACTGAAAGCGGGATGCCGCGAATGGTACGCAGGTTGGCGGTGACATTCTCGCCACTCGTGCCGTCGCCCCGGGTGGCACCCACGATGAATGCGCCGCGCTCATAAGTCAGGCTGATGGCGAGGCCATCGAATTTCGGCTCCACTTCGTATTCGATCGACGATTCGCCGACGCGCAGCGCCTCCCGCACCCGGCGGTCGAAGGCCTCCGCCTCGTTCTCGGTCAAGGCGTTGTTGAGAGACAGCATCGGCAGCCGGTGGGTGACCGATGCGAACGCCGGCAACGGTGTACCCCCCACCCGCTGGGTCGGCGAATCGGTCGATGCCAGCGCGGGATAGGCCTTTTCGAGCGCCTGGAGCTCGCGGAACAGCGCATCGAACGCAACGTCGCTGATGGCGGGCGCATCGAGCACGTAGTACCGGTGGTTATGCGCCTCGATCTCCTCGCGCAGCACCGCCGCGCGCTTGGCTGCAGCCGCCGGCAATGCGTTGTCCGAAGCGGCTTTGCCCATCGCGGTCACCCCGCCCGCAAACGGAATCCGCCGGTCATCCGCCGAAGAGCGCCAGGGCGCGCGGGCTGCCCGGCTCGATGTTCACCGCCTGCAATCCCGCCGCCGTTTTCTGGATCTGCTGGCGGATCGACGCCAAGGCCGAATCGTCCAGCGCGCGGCGATTGTCGTCGACGAGCTCCGCATCCAGTGTTTTCGCCATGCGCTTGGCGGCGAGCTTCATGTGATCGAACACCCGCACCGGATCGGCCACCCGCGGAACGTCGAGCAGGAAGACCGCCCCGGGTGTCGAATTGGCGCGGAGGCTGTCGACCGTGAAGGGATCGGCGCGGAAATTCTGGAGGGCATAGAGCACCGCTCCCGTTTCTTCCTGCACCCACTCGAACCGCCCACTCGCCAGACGAAAACCGGCCGCCTCGGCCACGCCCCGCAGCCGCGTTCCGGTAATCGTCGCTGGTGAGGGCTTCAGGATGGTGAGTCCGATCTGTACGTCCAGATCGGCGCAGATGCGATCGAGGGCCTCTGCGCGCGCTGCCTCGCGCGTGACCTCGGGGGCAATCAGCGCCGCCGGCAACGAGGGCGCAAGATCCGTGACCAGCTTGGTGAAGGCCTCCAGCATCGGCACGCTGGCAGCGCCGGTCCGGTCGGCCAGGAGCAGACAGGCCACCACGTCACTGAATTCGCCGGTGGTATCGAGCTTCAGGAGTTGCCACGGCATGCTGACACCGCGCCGGCCAAACCAGCGCAGCCGTTTACCCAGGCGCGCCTGCAATCCTGCAGCCAGCAGGCCGACCATGATCGGCTTCGCCGGCTGAAGGGCAATGATGCATTCAATGTCCGGGTCGGGTAGCGCCCCGCGCCCATCGGCGTGGACCACCCTTTGCGTCGCGGCCGCGCCCGGCGGCTCCGGCGACGCCTGGGCTTCGGACGGTATCTCGAAATGGGGCGGGGAAGTGTCGGTGGTGGCAATGCTCGACCGCACCTGAACCGGAATCTCGAAATCGCCGGTGCCTTGCAGATCCTCCACGAACACGCGTTTCGCGGCGATTGCGGCACCGGTGCCGGCACGGGTGAGCATCGCCTCGTCGCCGCTGTTGCGCTTGCCAAGGGTCGGTTCCACGCGTTCCGGCGAGCGCGGCGACGGCCGATTGGATTCGACACCGGGCTCCCCGGTGGCCGTCGCCGGACGGATGGCATCGTCGATAGCAGCGCGCAACCGCCGCTCCTGCCGCCAGTTGTAGACGATCACACCGATGACGAGTGCGATGCCGGCGAGAATGAGGCCGAGTTGCAGCGAGGTCATGCGAACGGGGCGTCGGAAAAGCTGATCGGGAAGCGAATTACGGCGGCAATGCAGCCAAGGAGCGGATTATAGCGCCGCCCTGCATGGCGAATGCTTTTGGCGATCCGGTTGCGGCCGCACCGCCCCATTCACACGACACCGGTTTCGGCGAGCTCCAGTGCCTCGGCGATGTCGACCTGCACCACCCGCGACACGCCGGGCTCGGGCATGGTGATGCCGACCAGCTGGCTGGCCATCTCCATCGTGATCTTGTTGTGCGAGATGAAGAGGAACTGGGTGTGGGCCGACATCGAATTCACCATCTTGCAAAAGCGATCGGTGTTGGGATCGTCGAGTGGCGCATCGACTTCGTCCAGCAGGCAGAACGGCGCCGGATTGATCTGGAACAATGCGAACACCAGCGAAATCGCGGTCAGGGCCTTCTCACCTCCCGACAGGAGATGAATCGAAGTGTTGCGCTTGCCCGGCGGCTGGGCAATGACCTGCACGCCGGAGTCGAGAATCTCCTCGCCGGTCAGCACCAGTTGCGCCTGTCCCCCGCCGAAGAGCGCGGGAAAGAGCTTGGCGAAATTCTCGTTGACCGCATCGAAGGTCTGCTGCAATAGCTGCCGCGACTCCTTGTCGATCTGCCGGATCGCATTCTCGAGGGTGGCCATGGCGTCGGTCAGGTCGGACGCCTGCGCATCCAGGTACTCCTTGCGCTCGACGGCGATCTTGAGCTCGTCGAGTGCCGCCAGGTTGACCGCGCCGAGCTCGGCGATCGCGGCTTGAACCCGCTCGATTTCCCCGGGCAGGCCCGACTTGCTGCCGAACACCTTCAGAGCCTCCGGAAGTGCCGACAAATCGGCCTGTGCTTCCCCAAGATGCTCGGTGAATTGCTGCTCGACCATCACCGCCGCCTGCTCCTTGAGGCGCATCTCCTCGATCTTGGCGCGGGCCGGTTCAAGCCGCTGTTCCGCGGTGAGCCGCGCTTCTTCCTGGGCCCGGAGCTCGGCGCTCAAGCCCTCGAGCTTGTCGCGGGCGTCACCTAAAGCCCGCTCCGCCTCACCGCGCGTTTTAAGCTGATGCTGCAAGTCCGCTTCGACGGGCGTCCAGTCGATCGCCGCACGCTCCGAGGTCAGTTGCGCCAGTAGCTGCTGCTGTTGGGTGACCTGTGCTGCCAGCGACTCGCGGCGACGCTGGAATTCGGCGAGCCGGTCGCGACAGCTCCTTTCCGCAAACGCCGCTTCCTGGGACGCGCGTTCCGCGGTGCGAACCCGCTCGCGTCCGCGCGCGAGTGCCACTTCCGCCTCGTTCCGGGCGTGGCGCGCAACGTCGCGCTTCTCCAGCTCGTCGTGGAGCTTCGATTGGGCGTTGGCGAGCTCCGCGGCGACGTCCTCGCGCTGCCGGCGCTCGGCCGCTTCCTGCGTCGCGAGATCGGCGAGCTCCTGCGCAATTTGCGCGCGCCGCCGTTCTGCGGCCTCGGCGGCCTGGCGCAACTGCATCACTTCGAGGTCGAGGTCATGACAACGCCGCTGCTGCGACGAGAACGCCATGCTTTCGGCGTGATAATCCTTTTGCCGTGCATCGAGATCGGCATCGACCTGTACCTGATGGCTACGCGAGCTCGTGGCCGCGCTGCGCGCGCCGACGAGCGTGTTTTCGAGCTCCGCGAGCTCCCGCTTTCGCGCCAGCACGCCATGAAGCTCATTGTCGGGCGCAAAAAAACTGATCGCCTGGGCACCGACGAGGTGACCCTGCGGCGTGACGAACCTTTCTCCAGCCCCAAGCTCGTGGCGGCGCCGCACGGCCTCGCCGACATCGGCGGCGCAACGCACGCCACGCAGCCAGTCGGCGAGCAAGCGGGCAATCTCCGGTCGCGTCGATCGCACTCTGGCCAGCAGCACGTCGCCGGCCGCCGCAGTCGCAGCGGATTCACCCCGCCCTTCCGGTGAATACACCGCCAGGCGGCCGGGCAACGCGGCGCCTGCATGGACCCACTGCGCAGCGTGGGCGAGCTCCGGCAGCTCGAGTGCTTCCAGGCTTTCGCGCAACACCGCTTCGAGCGCGTCGTTCCAATCCGGGTCGACGTCGATCGAGCTGAACAGACGATGCGCGTGGGCGAGCCCCCGCTGCGCGAGCCACTGGGCGTTATCCTTGCCTTGTCCGATCCTGGCCTGCAACGCCGACAGCGCATTGGCCCTTGCCTCGAAGTCGGCCAGATGGCGCCCGGCCTGCTGGGCGGCTTCCCCGGCGACGCGCCGCGATTCCTGCAATCGCTGCACGGTGTCGCGCAACGCATCGACGCCCGCCTGCTTGCTCGAAAGCTCGGCCTGCTCCTGCGCGAGCTGGGCATCGAGCTCGGCAATCTGCGCCGTCACCGGCGCGCTCAGGCCGGCAAGCTCGTCTTCCAGGCGCTGGCGGCGTTGGCCAAGCTGGCCCAATCCGCTGTGCAGGTGGTCGCGCCTGGTTTCGAGCACCCGGATCGCCTGTTCCGCGAGCGCGATCTGTTGCTGCAGCTCCGTACTCAGGGCCGCTGCTGCACGCACCGCCTCGTCCAATGCGGGCAGCGCCGACGCCGCCCGGCGCTCTTCGTCGCTCGTCTCTTCCCTTGTCGTGACGCACCCTTCCAGCGCGGCCTCGGCCACGACCCGATCGCCACTTAGCGCCGCCGAATGGCCTTCGAGCGCACCCGCCTGCTCGGTCAACTGCGCCACTTGCTGCGTCAGGCGGGTTTCGCTTTCGCGGGCGAACGCAAGCTGCTGTTCGAGCCGCGTGACCTCGGCATTGGCCGCATAAAAGTTGCCCTGCTTTTCATGGAGCGCATCGTTACCCGCGTAATGATCCGCCCTCAGGTGCTCGAGCTTGGCCTCGACCGCCCGCACATCGGCCTGCACGCCCTCGAGCGCCACGATCAGGTTGGCGATTTCGGAGGTATGGCGCTCACTCGAGCGCAGCGCGTCCTGCTGCTTCGAGAACCACAGGAGCTGCTGCGAATGCTTGAGGCGGGCTTCGAGCTCGCGATACTCGGTGGCCACACGCGCCTGAATCTCGAGCTTTTCGAGCTGATTGCCAAGCTCGATGCGGATATCCGCGACCCGCGACAGATTCTCACGGGTGTCGGCGAGGCGGCTTTCGGTCTCCTTGCGCCGTTCCTTGTATTTCGACACCCCGGCGGCTTCTTCCAGGAACACCCGCAACTCCTCGGGTTTCGCCTCGATCACGCGGGAAATCATTCCCTGCTCGATGATCGCGTACGCCCGGGGGCCGAGTCCGGTGCCGAGGAAAAGGTCGTGAATGTCCCGCCGTCGCACCGGGATGTTGTTGATGTAGTACGACGAATCGCCGTCGCGCGTCAGGACGCGCTTGATCGAGATTTCGGCGTACTGGCCCCACTGTCCGCCGATGCGTCCCTCGTTGTTGTCGAAATGCAGCTCGACCGACGCCCGTCCCACCGGCTTGCGCTCCCCGGCCCCGTTGAAGATCACGTCCTGCATCGACTCGCCGCGCAGCGCTGATGCCTTCGACTCGCCGAGCACCCAGCGCACGGCATCGATCACGTTCGACTTGCCGCAGCCGTTGGGACCGACGATGCCCACGAGTTGGCCGGGCGTGCCGATCGCGGTCGGGTCGACA
Organism: Betaproteobacteria bacterium; assembly: GCA_040003635.1. GTDB lineage: Bacteria > Pseudomonadota > Gammaproteobacteria > Burkholderiales > Casimicrobiaceae > CAIWHR01. The sequence goes on along the minus strand of JBDUCE010000018.1, from coordinate 2,229 downwards.
AACGATTTGAAGCCGGCAAGCTTGATAGTGGTCAGGCGCAAGGAAACGTCGCGAGGTTGGTCGATGAGAAGTGAAAAGCGCGGGCAGGAAGACGCTGGCCATTGGCCGACGGCTCGCCACCCGGTCACGGCCATGGCTCATGTGCGGCATGCGCCACTACAGATGGGTGCGAATTATAGCCCACCCAGGTGATGAATCGCGGCGAGCGCGGCCGCGCGGGCCTGGCTTACGACGGCGCGCTTCCATTCCGGGGTGTCGATGAAGAACGCCTCGCGCATCTCGCGGTGGATGGCTTCCTGTTGCGCGGCAGATTCAGGGTGGTTGTGCAGCCAATGGTCCGCGCGCAAGGCGTCGAATACCCGCTCCAGCGGCACCGTCCCGTATTCGAGTGCAATCCCGGTGTATTCGGTCCCCGGGCATTCCTGGTAGGCGGCGAGATACATCACGCCGGTGAGCTCCGCCGACGTCGACGATCCATCGTGAAACGACGTAACTTCCGGCCCCCACCATCGGCGCGCCCGCGCGAGATCCTCCGGCTGGTTGCGTCCGGCGTAGATTTTTTCACCGTGTGCGGCGGGTCCGAGGCCGGTGTGAAAGTCGATCCAGCCGAGCGCTGTCCGCGACGCCGCATGTTGCCGGAGAAGCGCCCTGACGGTGTCATTGCTCCAGGTCGGGCGGGTGCCGCCATAGAAGAGTCCATCGGGGAACGCATGCTGGCCCCCGCTCACGGCCGCCTGGTACGCCTGCGGCCCCTTCCGTGCCAGGAATGCACCGATGGCCGCTCGGTTCTCAGCCGCAGGCGGCCATTGCGCCGGCAACAACGTGGCATGCAACTCCGCGTACCCCGCATTGACGGGCAGCGGGCCTTGAAAATCGTGAAAGTTGCGATTGAGATCGACGTTGTCCTCGTTGACCCGCCGCAGGTGCGAAAAGCCATACGGATTGACCGCATGCACGAGCAACGTCGCCACTCCGGCTGCGCGCGCCGCATCGGCGAACGCGTCATCGCGCAGCAACGCGACTTGGCAACCCGAGCCGCAGAAGCCCTCGACGCCGTGGGTGCCGGAGGTGAGTAGTAGTAACGTTTTGGCATCCGTCCGCCCGATGAAGGCGACGTCCATCGACAGGGGTTCGTCCTGCGCACCGCGTGCGTGCGGGTGCACGTGCCGCTCGATAAGGGCGCCGCGTGCGGTCGCCGCTGCCAGAAATTTATCGCGCGCCTCGGCGTACGAAGCCGAGAACTCGGCCACAGGATCTGACGGATCGTCGATCATTCGATGGGCATCGCGCGCTCGGCCAGCGACGCTAAGTAGCCGGCCCCGAGCGGAATCACGGCATCGTTGAAATCGTAACGGGTGTTATGCAGGAAGCAGCCGCCTTCGGCCCCGCCCTGTCCCAGCCGGGCATAAGCGCCCGGCCTGGCTTGGAGCATGAACGAAAAATCTTCCGACCCCATCGACGGCTCGAGATCGGTCACCACTTTGTCGACACCGACGAGGCCTTGGGCCACATGGGCCGCGAACTCCGCCTCGACCAGTGTGTTGACCGTGGCCGGATAAACGCGCTGGTAGTCGAGGGTCGCCGTCGCACCGAAGGCCGCCGCGATCGAGGGCACGAGCTCCTGCAGACGCCGCTCGATCATGTCCTGGGTGGTGGCCCGAAACGTGCGCACCGTACCGACGAGATGTGCCTCCCGCGGCACCACGCTCATCGCGCCCGGATGGCCCGCTTGCATGCTGCAGATGCTCACCACGGCGGTGTCGATGGGGCTCACATTGCGCGCCACGATGGATTGCGCGGCGGTGATGATATGGGCCGCGACCAAAACCGGATCAATCACCAGATGCGGATGCGCCCCGTGCCCGCCCCGTCCCGCGATGCGAATATCGATGCGATCGGCGGCCGCCATGACGGGGCCCGGACGCACTGCCAGCGTGCCCGCGGGCAGGCCCGGCCAGTTATGCAGCGCGTAGACCTCGTCGGCCGGGAAACGCTCGAACAACCCATCGTCGATCATCGCCTTGCCGCCCGCGAAGCCCTCCTCGCCCGGCTGGAAGATGAGATAGGCCGTACCATCGAAGTGGCGGGTTTCGTGCAGGTAGCGGGCGGCCGCAAGCAGCATGACCGTGTGGCCGTCGTGACCGCAGCCGTGCATCCGGCCGTCGAAGCGCGAACGATGGGCGAAGCTGTTTTCTTCCTGCATCGGCAGCGCATCCATGTCGGCGCGCA